>JASHUW010000098.1 GCA_030039815.1 Alphaproteobacteria bacterium | reverse complement strand
GGCAAGACGCTCGCCGGGCTCGGCACCGCCCTTCGGGATGTCCCAGCGCGGCGAGCGGCTCGCGTGGCCGAGAACGAGGCGCTCGCCGTCGGTGACGATGACCCCACAGCTGGTGGTTTTTTGCGGCACGGCCGGCTAGGGCCCCATCTGGCCGCCGCCGCTGACCCCGCCGTAGAAGCCGCCAAACCGGTTGTGGTTGTTGTCGTCGTTGGAGGTTTCGCCGCTTTGGGCGCAGCCGGCGATGGCGAGAGAGATCAACATCAGGAAAGCCAGCCAGAACCGCATCACATCGACCCGCCGCCGGAATCGACATGGCCGGTTTCCATCTGGACGTTCGACTGTTGCCAGTTTGGGTCGGCCGGCGCGCAGCCGGCGACAAGCAGCATCGCAAGCACACCCAGCAGGGCCCGCCGCACCCTCATTGCGCCGCCTCGTATTGGGCGAACTGCTCGGCGTTCTGGGCGCGAAAGCGCGCCACCGCCTCGGCGTGCACCGCGCGTTCGGATTCGCCGTAATCGACCAGCGGACGCGGTTCGTCGTCGAAATGGCCGTAGCGGTCGACGCCGCGCACCAGCGCCGCGGACTGGCGCATGCTCGCCCGGCAGGTCGCCGAGGTCGGGATATAGCTGATCCCGAAACCGATCCGGCGATCGCTCGACAGATTGGGGCCCGAGCGGTGGATCAGATGCGTGTGGTGCAGCGACATCTGCCCCGGCTTCAAGGTCATGAACACGGTGTTGCCGCGGTCGAACTCGGCGGTCAGCGTCTGCCCGCGCGACAGGAGGTTGCTGTCGTCGCCGAATTGCGCGTGGTGCAGCTGGCCGCGCCTGTGACTGCCGGGCACGACCTCAACCGCGCCGGCTTCCACCGGAACCTCGGTCAGCGCCACCCAGGCGGTGATGTGCACCGCCGGCTCCAGGCCGAAATAGGTGGCGTCCTGGTGCCAGCTGACAAAAGCCGTGTCGCCGGGCGATTTCGGCCAGATCGTGAAATGGAAGAGGCGGATGTCGGGGCCGATAATATCCTCGACTGGGTCGAGCACCGCCGGATGGCGCACCAGCGCATCGACCCAGGGAAACAGCAAATGCGGCTTGAAATTGTGTCCCTTGCCGAAGCGCCTGCCGTCCTGGCGCTCGAAGGCTTCGAGTCGGTCGCGGAAGCCGCGCGCCTCTTCGGGGCTGAACGCGTCGATCGGAAACAGAAATCCGTCGCGGTGGTACTGCGCGACTTGAGCGTCGGAAAGGACTTTGCCCATAGAACCGTCCCTGCGCCGTAACGATCCACTATACACCTTACCGCAGAGGGCGCAGGGGGCACGCCGAGAACGCGAGGATGGACAATCTAACCTCCGCGTCCTTAGCGTAGCCTCCGCGACCTCCGTGGTGAAATAGGCAGGATCATGAACGAGATATTGCGCTGCTACCGCCCGCTGATCGTCGGCCGGCACGGCGCTGCCGCGGCCAATCATCCCTTGGCAGCGCAAGCCGGCCTCTTGGCGCTGCGGGCCGGCGGCAACGCGATCGACGCCGCGGTAGCGACCGCGCTCGCGCTGGCCGTGGTCGAGCCAATGATGTCGGGTTTGGGCGGCGACGCGTTCTACCATGTGTTCGACGCGAAACGCGGCAAGTCGGTCGTGTTCAACGGCACCGGCCCGGCGCCGCGCGCCGCGACCCCCGAGCGCTACGCCGCCGGCATCCCGCGCACCGGGCCGCTGTCGGCGTCGATGCCGGGGATGCTGGCCGGGCTCGGCATGATGCACGCCGAATACGGCACGCTGCCCTGGGCGCATCTCTGCGCCGAGGCGATCCGCCTGGCGCGCGACGGTTTCGGCGCGACGCCGAACTACCGCCATTTCGCCGGCGAGCACCTGGCCTGCCTGCGCGCCAACCGGCGCAGCGCCGCGACGTTTCTGCGCGACGGCGATGCGCCGGAGGTCGGCACGACGATCGTGCAGCCCGAGCTGGCCGGCACGCTCGAGGAGATCGCCGCCGAAGGCGCGGAGTGCCTCTATCGCGGCGGCCTCGCCCGCCGGCTCGCCGCGGCGCGGCCCGAATGCGGGACGCTCATCGGCGACGCCGACCTCGCCGAGTTCCAGGCCGAAAAGCAGGAACCGCTGGCGATCGATTACCGCGGCTATCGGGTGCTGCAGGCGCCGCCCAACTCGACCGGGTTCGTGGTGCTGCAGGAGCTGAAGATCCTCGAACATTTCGATGTCGCGGCGATGGGGCTCGGTTCGGCCGACCTTGTGCACACGATGGTCGAGGCGAAGAAGCTCGCCTTCGCCGACCGCGAGCGCTGGGGCAGCGATCCGCGCACTCTAGAGCCGCCCTTCGAGGAGCTGCTGTCGGCCGAGTATTGCGGCCGGCTCGCCGCGCGCATCGACAAGGCGCGCGCCGCGCCCACCCGCTCGCTCGCCGACGCCGCCGGCGACACGACTTATTTCTGCACCGCCGACGGCGACGGCAACGCCGTTTCCGGCATCCAGAGCATCAACAGCGCCTGGGGCTCGGGGGTGACGGCCGGCGATACCGGCATCCTCTTGAACAACCGCATGGCGTATTGGCACCTCGACCCGGCGCACCCCAACTACCTGCGCCCCGGCCGGCGGGTGCGGCATACGATGAACCCGCCGCTGGTGCTCAAGGATGGCGAGCTATGGGGCGTGTTCGGCACCCCCGGCGCCGACAACCAGGTGCAGATCAATTTCCAGATCGCCAATGCGATGATCGATTTTGGGCTAGACCCCCAGCAGGCGGCCGAGATGCCGCGCTGGACCTCGATGGTGCCGGGTCAATACGCCAACTATCCGCATGACGGGCCCGATGTGCTGACGATGGAGCGCCGCTTCCCCGACGACGTCCGGCGTGAGCTGACCCGTCGCGGGCACCCCGTCGACACGGTCGGCGATCTTGACGGGCCGTGCAGCGTCGAGATCATTCGCCGCCAGCCGGACGGCCAGGGGAACACGATGCTTCTCGCCGGTTCCGACCCGCGCCGCGACGGCTGGGCGCTTGCGTGGTGAAGCGACCGGCCCTGCGGGCTTAGGTTCGAGCGTGGCGAGCGCATGCCGATTGACCGCGTGCCGCCATGCTGTACACGTTCGCCGCGGGCTTGCTAACGGCGGGCTTGCTAACGGAGGCGAAACTCGTGAAGCGCGTGCTCACCGGCCGGTTCATGCACGAGACCAACACCTTCTCGATCGTCAAGACCGACATGGCGTTGTGGCGGCAGCGCGACTTCCACACCGAGAACGAGGTTCCCTCGGTGTTCCGCGGCACGCGTTCGGCCATGGGCGCGACGTTCGAGGCGGCGGACAATTACGGCTGGACGCTGATCCATCCCATCTCGGCCAACGCCAACCCATCGGGGATCGTGACCGACGACGCCTTCGAGACCATCGCCGGCATGATTCTTCGCGGCGCGGGGCGGCAGGGACCGATCGACGGCGTGCTGTTTCACCTGCACGGCGCGATGGTGACGGAGAGCCACGAAGACGGCGAAGGCGAGCTGCTCGAACGACTGCGCGGCGTGGTCGGGCCGGACATACCGATCGTCGTCACGCTCGACCTGCACGCCAACGTCACCCAGAAGATGGCCGACAACGCCAGCGCGCTGATCGCCTTCCGGACCTACCCGCATATCGACATGTACGAGCGTGCCCGGCAGGGCGCGGAGCTGCTCGAAGCCGCGATGCAAGGCAAGATCCGGCCGAAGACGATCATCGCGCGGCGTCCAATGCTGCACGGGCTCGACTGGGGCCGCACGCAAAAGGGCCCGATGGCGGAGCTCATCGAACGCGGCGAGAAGCTGGAACATGCGGGCGAGGCGCTGGTGGTCAGCATCTGCGCCGGGTTCGCGCTCGCCAATATTCGCGATGTCGGCCCGTCCGTGACGGTGACCTATGACGAGCTGGGCGGCGTCGGGACCGCACCGCCGCCGCAGGAGATTGCCGAGACCTTCATGGATTATGCCTGGGAGACCCGCGACTATTCGACCGTGCACATGCTGAGCGTCGCCGAGGCGGTCAGCCGCGCGCGCGAGGGCGAAAAGGGCGACCAGCCGCTGGTCGTCGCCGATTTCACCGACAATCCGGGCGGCGGCGGATACGGCGACGCCACCGCGCTCCTCAAGGGGCTCGTCGAGGCCGGGGTCGAGGGGGTCGCATTCCACGCGATCTGCGACCCGCAAGCGGTGCAAGATGGCATCCGCGCCGGCATCGGCGCCACCGCGACGCTGGCCATCGGCGGCAAGACCGATCCGCGCATGGGCGGCGGCCCGCTGACCCTGACCGGCGAAGTCATCTGCCTCAGCAACGGCAGGTTCATCGCCTATGGCCCGATGGGCGGCGGGGTCGAGCGCAATTACGGCCCGTCGATGGTGTTCCGTGTCGGCGGCATCGACATCATCGTCATCACCAATAACGGCCAGGCGACCGATCTCGGCCAGTTCAGCTCGCTGGGCGTCGATCCGGCGCGCTACCCGACCGTCGCGGTCAAATCGATGCAGCATTTCCGCGCCGCGTTCGAGCCGATCGCGCGCGAGATCGTGCTGGTCGACACCGGCGCGCTGTGCAAGCCGCAATACTCGCCCGAGCTGTTCGACCAGGTTCGCCGGCCGATCTGGCCGCTCGACGACATTTCGTGAGACCCAGCCGATGAAACTCGCTTTCGCCGTCGCGCTCGCGGCGCTGACCCTGGCGCGTACGGCCTTGGCCGACGGGCTGACGCAGGACGACCACCAATACCTGCAGACGCTGCTCGGCTTGACACCGCAGAGCGCGGTGCTCGCCGAGCTCTCCCCCAACGAGCAGCAAGCGCTGCACAGCGCGATCGACGAGCTCAAGACTTATCCGGAAGGCCAGGCGCGGCAGGTCAAGCGCTACCTGGCGCTGGTCTACGGGCGCGAGTGCAAACGCTGGGCGATCGGTCATCCGGGGCAGAATTGCTCTCCGGCAAGCGACGCGGCGGTCGAGCCGGGCAAAGAGATTTCCGACGGGATCTGCGCGTCGTGCCACCTGTTCGGCACCGACGGCCAATCTTTTCACGAGATGGCGAACGCCAAGGACTGGAACTCGCACAAGGTCGAGCACGCGCTACACCACACGACGGGCATGGTGCCGGTCAAGCTGACGCCCGAGATGCTCGACCAGCTCGCGGCGTACATCAATTCGTTCAAGGGGCAGTAGCCCGAATACCCTCACCCGCCTCGCGCCTCAGGCGCACGGCACCCTCTCCCGCAGCGCGGGTCGGGGATCAGCTTCAGTGCCGGAAGTGCCGCAGGCCGGTGAACACCATCGCGATGCCGGCCTTGTCGGCGGCGGCGATGACCTCGTCGTCGCGGCGCGACCCGCCCGGCTGGATGACCGCGGTGATGCCAGCCGCGATCCCGACCTCCAACCCGTCGGCGAACGGGAAGAATGCGTCGGACGCCATCACCGCGCCTTTGACCGGCGACTCCGCCAGTCCGGCGGCCTTCTGCATGTCGCCTGCCTTGGCGACGGCGATCTTCGAGCTGTCGACCCGGCTCGGCTGGCCGGCGCCGATGCCGACCGTGGCGCCGTCCTTGGCGAAGACGATGGCGTTCGACTTGACGTGCTTCGCCACGGTGTCGGCGAAGATCAGATCGGCGATCTCGGCCGCGGTCGGCGCGCGCTGGCTGACGGTCCTGAGAATATCGGGCGCTGCGACCACGTTATCCCGCCCCTGGACCAGAAAGCCGCCGGCCAATGACCGGAACGTGAGGCCGGCCGCCGCCGGGTCCGGCATGCCGCCCGTCACCAGCACGCGCACCAACCGTTTGCGCGCGAAAACCGCGGCCGCCGCGCCGTCGATCTCGGGCGCGATGACGACCTCGACAAAAATCCTGGCGATGTCCTCGGCGGTCGCGGCGTCGAGCCGGCGATTGACCGCGACGATCCCGCCAAAGGCGCTGACCGGGTCGCAGGCGAGCGCCCGCTCCCAAGCCGTGTACAAATCCACCGCCTTGGCGACGCCGCACGGGTTGGCGTGCTTGACGATGACCACCGCCGGTTCGGCGAACTCCGCGACCAGCTCGAACGCCGCGTCGGTATCGGCGTAGTTGTTGTAGGACATCTCCTTGCCCTGCAACAGCCGCGCGCTCGTCACCCCGGGCCGCTTGTCGTCGGTGCGGTAGACGGCGCCGGTCTGATGCGGGTTTTCGCCGTAGCGCGTGACCTCGACGAGCCGGCCCGCGAAGGCGATGCGTTCGGGGAACGCGATGCCTTCCTCTTTCGCCATCCAGCCGGCGATCGCCGCGTCGTAAGCGGCAGTCAGCGCGAAAGCCTTGGCCGCGAGGACGCGCCGCATCGCCTCTCCGATCGCGCCTCCCTGGTCTTCCATTTCGGCGATCACCGCGTCGTACTCGCCGGGATCGGTGACCACGGCGACGAATTCGTGGTTTTTCGCCGCAGCGCGGATCAACGCGACCCCGCCGATATCGATGTTTTCGACGCAATCGTCGCGGCTGGCGCCCGAGCCGACGGTCTGGGCGAACGGGTAGAGATTGCAGACCAGCAGATCGATCTCGCCGATACCGTGCTCGGCGAGGGCAGCCAAATGATCCTCCCGGTCGCGCCGCGCGAGGAGCCCGCCATGAATCGCCGGGTGCAGCGTCTTGACCCGGCCGTCGAGCATCTCCGGAAAGCGGGTGACCGTAGCGACCTCGGTCACCTTGAGCCCGGCGTCGGCGAGTGCCTTGGCGGTGCCGCCGGTCGACACCAGCGCAATGCCGCGTCGCACGAGCTCCCGCGCGAACGGCACCAAGCCGGCTTTGTCGCTGACCGAAAGCAGCGCCCGGCGTACCGGACGCGGCGCGGACCCCATGACGGCCAATCTCCGAGAATACGATTGCGGTATAGGCCGCCTGCCGTCACCCCGCAAGCGCATCACGTCAGGTTCAACGCCGGGCGCGACCAAGCTCGACGAGCAGCGCCAGCACCGTCGCCGCGGCGGCTGCTAGGCCGGCGAATCCCCACCCTTCCGCCGCCGCCCAGGCACAAGCGATGAGCACGATGTCGGCGGCGATGACCCTGAGTACGACGGCGTCATGCGACAGTCCGCGTTGCACGGCGCGCTGGTAGAAATGCTCGCGATGCGCCTGCCACACGCGCTCGCCGCGTGCCAGCCGGCGCAGCAAGGTCAGACTGGAATCGGCGAGGAAATAGAGCGGCAGGATCAGCGCTGCCTGCCACTGGCCGCGTAGCGCCAGCTCGAACAGCAGAAAACCCAGCAGATAACCTAGCGGCACACTGCCGACATCGCCGAGAAAGATCCGTGCCGGCGCCCAGTTCCAGACCAAAAACCCGGCCGCCGCCGCGGCAATGGTAGCGGCGGGTGCGGCAAGACTGAGATCGAGGCCGCCGACGCTTGCCACCAACACGATGCCAACGCCGATCGCCGCTGTCTCGCTACCGTCGATCCCGTCGATCCCGTCCATGAAATTGAACAGATTGACGAACCAGACCCAGACAAGCGCACCGGCCACCGCATCGAGCCACGGCGGCAACCAGCCCTGGAAGATCGCGCCATGCGGCAGCGCCCAGATGCCGGCGACAACTGCCG
>JASHUW010000097.1 GCA_030039815.1 Alphaproteobacteria bacterium | reverse complement strand
CGACCCGGAAAATCTGCGTCATGCCGCGCGCCCAGCGCATCCGCTGGCCGACATGGATCGCCAGCCGCTCGGTCGCCAGTCCGGCCGCGAGCGGCAGGCGCAGATAGGCCGAGTTGTAGCCGGCGCGGTGCAGCCGCAGCGCGGTATGCGCGTCCTCGGTGACGGTCTGGATCGCGAAGCCGCCGATCCGTTCCACCGCCGAGCGCCGTATCACCGCGCACGAGCCGCAGAAAAATGCCGCGTTCCACAGATCGTTGCCGTCCTGGATCAGCCCGTAGAAGAGCTGTCCCTCGTTCGGCACCGTCGTCCCCGCGCGCAGGTTTCGCTCGAACGGGTCGGGGGAGTAGAAATGATGCGGTGTCTGCACCAGCGCGAGGCGCGGATCGCGGAGAAACCAGCCGATCGTCAGCTGCAGGAAAGCCCGGGTCGGCACGTGGTCGCTGTCGAACAGCGCCAGCAACTCGCCATCGGTCACGGTCAGCGCATGGTTGAGGTTGCCGGCCTTGGCGTGGAGGTTGTTGTCGCGGGTGATGTAGCCGACGCCGCACGCCTCGGCGAACTCGCGGAACTCTTCGCGCCGCCCGTCGTCGAGGATGTAGATCTTGAGCTTATCGAGCGGGTAGTCGACCGACAGCGCCCCGAGCACCGTGTTCTGCACCACCGACAGCGGCTCGTTGTAGGTGGGGATCAACAGATCGACCGTCGGCCACTCGGCGATGTCCTCCGGCAGCGACACGGGAGGACGGTGCAGCGGCCATGCGGTCTGGATGTAGCCGAGCATCAGCACCAGCCAGGCGTAAAGCTCGGCCAGGATCAGGCCGATGCCGAGGAAGGCCTCGATTTTCGATGGAAAGACCAGGGTCTCGGTCAGTCGCCACCAGATGTAGCGGGTCGAAACCACAATCGACAGGGTGATGAGGATCAGCGTCACGCCGCGCGACGGCTGGCCGCGGATCAGCAGCATCGCCAGGATCGTCAGCACCGCGAACAGCGCCTGCGAGACCAGATCGAGCGGGGTGATGACGACGACGCCGACAAAGAAGGCGCCGATGATGATCAGCACCGCCAGGACGATGGTTTGGCCGGCGAATTCGGATTCGCCGATACGCCGCAATTGCCCGAGCATCCCCTCTACACCTTCTCTACCAAGGCCGCCCCCCGCTCCGAATATTCTGCTCGCCGAAGCGAGTGCACCTCCCCCAGCACCCTCACCGCGCCACCCGGTGCCGCCTCTCCCTCACAGTCCGAACCAACCGCGCCGGCGCGCGGCGCGGACCATGCGAATGACCCCTAGCGCGGCCGACCCGCCGGCGGACCGAAGCCTGAGATATGACGCGCTCGCTCGCGCGGATCCGGGAGGCGGCCACGCCCGCCCGACAGCCGCCCGAACACGGCATCGAGCGAACGTTCGTTGCCTTGCTGCTGACCGCCCGGCGCCGTCGGGGGCTCGGCCGGAGCGGCGCCCGCGCCATGTCCCGCCGCCTCGCCCTCACGGTAGGCGCCCCCGAGCAACGCGCCACCCTCCACCGGCTCCGGCGGAATGATGAGCGGGCCGCGTCCCGCGCCTCGAACCTCCTCGCGAACCTCGATCTTGGCTTCTTCGCGGACCTCGACCCGGGTTTCGCCCTGATCCGGGAACTGGTCGGTCGGGTATTCTTCGTTGAGCTGGGTATCGTGATGCGGTGCGCCGATCGGCCGATCCTCCGGGATCGGCGTGTTGCTCGCTCGTTGCTGCTGGATGATCACCACGGAATCCGTGATTTCACGCGCGCCGGCAAACTCCCGGTAGCGGAGCTCCGGGGTCTGCAGCCAAGAAAACAAATGCTCGACGTCGTCGTCGTGATCCATAGCCCTAGCGGTCACCGCCATTATGCGAACAGCCTTTGTCTCGCCGGTTGAGCCGTCAAGATAGGCGCTCGGCTTACGTCACACCAATCGGATTTCATTATATTCCAGACATCTGCGCTGTTGTGGGGGGAGCCGCAGCCCGTAACAGGTTGAAACAACGTCAGGTTGATGAGCCCATCGCGGTCAGGCGCGGCCCGCTGCCGCCGCAGCGACCTTTGTTGCCCATACTATCATCGGAATTTTCCAAATCGCTAAGGGATTCTGGCGAGCGAATGGTCGCGCAGGCAGGCCCGCGCAGCGGCGTACAGAATCGCCTCCTGGTCGATGCCGTAATGACGATAGAGATCGGGAAGATCGCCCGATTGACCGAAATGATCGACGCCCAGCGGCGTCACCGCATGGCGGGCGATGCTGCCCAGCCAGGACAGGGTCGCCGGATGGCTGTCCGATACGGTGACGATCGCGGCATCCGGACGCAGCCGGCTCAGCAACCGACCGGCAAGGCCGGATCTTCCCTCGGTCGCCGCTTCGCGCCAGTCGCGGTGCAGCCGATCGGGCGAGGTGACCGCGAGCAACCCCGCATTGGGCACATCCTCGCGCAGCGCCTCGAGCGCGGCGATCGCCTCCGGCGCGACCGCGCCGCAATAGGCGATCGCCAGCGCGCACTCCGGTCCCGGCTCGCGCAGCCAATAGCCGCCGCCGATGATCCCCGCCGCCAGCGCCGGCTCCATCGCCCGCTCCGGCTGCTCGATCGGCCGCGTCGAGAGGCGGAAATAAATCGACTCGCCGTCCGCTTCCTGGATTTCCCCAAACGCCCAGCGGAGCAGCACGGCAAGCTCGTCGGCGAAAGCCGGCTCGAAGGCGAGCAGACCCGGCTGCGCCAGCCCGATCACTGGCTCGGCGACCGATTGGTGGGCGCCGCCTTCGGGCGCCAGCGTGATGCCGGACGGGGTCGCCACCAGGATGAAACGCGCATCCTGGTAGAGCGCGTAGTTGAGCGCGTCGAGGCCGCGCTTGATGAACGGGTCGTAGAGCGTCCCGATCGGCAGCAGCCTTCCGCCGAACAGCGGCCCCGCGAGGCCGAGCGCGGCCAGCTGCAGGAAAAGGTTGTGCTCGGCGATGCCGAGCTCGATGTGCTGGCCTTCCGGCGACATCGCCCAGCGCTGCGCCGAGACCACGTTCTCCTCGCGGAACACGTCCTGCCGCTCCGTGCGGTCGAAAATGCCGCGACGATTGACCCAGGCGCCGAGATTGGTCGAGACCGTCACGTCCGGCGAGGTCGTGACGATCCGCCGCGCCAGCTCGTGGTCGCTGGCGGCGATCCCGCCGAGGATCCGGCCGAAGGCCTCCTGCGTCGATTGCCGCCTGGCGCGCGGCGGCGGGATGTCGTCGGGAACCGCAACCTTGGCGCTGTCGATGCGGCGGCTCGCGCTGTCCGCCAGCGGCGTCGAGCGCAGGAAAGCGCGGAGCGCCTCGGGCGCCTCGTCGAGCCCGGAGAACGGCTCCCACTCCTGCCCTGCCGGCACGCCCATCGCCCGCTGGAACGCGGCCATCTGTTCCGGGTTCATCAGCCCGGCATGGTTGTCCTTGTGGCCGGCGAGCGGCAGGCCGTAGCCCTTGATCGTATAGGCGATGAAGCAGGTCGGCCGGTCGTCGGTGATGCTGTGGAACGCGTCGAGCACCGATTCCATGTCGTGCCCGGCGAGGTTGGTCATCAGCGCGTGCAGCGCGTCGTCGTCGTGCTCGTCGAGGATCGCGCGAATGCCCGGATAGCGGTTGAGGTCGCGCATCAGGTGCTCGCGCCAGCCCTCCCCGCCCTTGTAGACCAGCGCCGAATAGAGCGAGTTCGGGCAGGCGTCGATCCATTCGCGCAGGTGCGCGCCGTCCGGCCGGGCGAACGCGGCTTCGAGCTTGCGGCCGTATTTCAGCGTGACGACGCGCCAGCCGACCAGCTCGAACAGCGCGTCGATGCGGCCGAACAGCCGGTCGGAGACCACCGCGTCGAGGCTCTGGCGATTGTAGTCGATCACCCACCACAGGTTGCGGACGTCATGCTTCCAGCCTTCGAGCAGCGCCTCGAAGATATTGCCTTCGTCGAGCTCGGCGTCGCCGGCCAGCGCGATCATCCGGCCGGGCTCGCTGCCTTCCGGCGCCATGCCGTGCAGCCGCACATAGTCCTGCACCAGTGAGGCGAACAGCGTCACCCCGACCCCGAGCCCGACCGATCCGGTCGAGAAATCGACGATATGGTCGCCGTCCTTGCTGCGCGACGGGTAGGCCTGGGCGCCGCCGAGCGCGCGGAAGCGTTCCAGTTTGTCGCGCGTCTGATGGCCCAGCAGATATTGCAGCGCGTGAAACACTGGCGCGGCGTGCGGCTTGACCGCGACCCGGTCCTGCGGCCGCATCACGTCGAGATAGAGCGCCGTCATCAAGGTCGCCACCGACGAGCTCGACGCCTGATGGCCGCCGACCTTTAGCCCGTCGCGGCTTGGCCGCAGGTGGTTGGCGTTGTGGATCATCCAGGTTGAGAGCCACAGCACCTTCTTTTCCAGCGCCCGCAGCAGGTCCAGCCGCTCGGAGGAATTCTCGGCGCCCGGCGCCGCTTCTGCCTTTCGCGTCGACAGCGCGGTTTGCTGGCTCATCTCTCACCCATACGACACGGCATCTGCGCGCGATGGCCTCAGGGGTATCCCGCTCAAGTCATTGAACAGCATCATTAATTCACGGCTTGATGATCAGTCCGAGGTTTTTTTCTCCGGACGCTGTCGGCAGCGACAGCGCGCGCACGACATCCGAGGATGCGCCGTTTCCTAGCAGCGCCTTCCACTCTGGGGAAAAGGTAGAAACAGGCGTCGAGCCGGCCGTCGAACCAACGATTTTGAGTTGACCGTCAGCCACCACCCAGCTGTCCCAAGTGCCGCCCGGTCGCGAGCAATTGCCGCCTCTATTCAACTGACCGAACGGAACCTGCACGGATTCCGCGTTGCCGCAGGGCCGGAACTCGACCATTTCCCCAGCCGCCGGCGTCGCGGTATTGGGCTGGCCGTTGTTCGGCTGTCGGACGATATAGCCAACCACCAAAGCACCGCCGTCATTGTATCTAT
>JASHUW010000096.1 GCA_030039815.1 Alphaproteobacteria bacterium | reverse complement strand
TCAACCCGCTCGGGGTCAAGGGCGTCGGCGAAGGCGGCGCGGTGGCGCCGCCGGCCGCGGTCGCCAATGCGGTGTGCGACGCGCTCGCCGGGCTCGGCCTCGAAATCAACGCAACGCCGGTGCGGCCGGAGGAAATCGCCAAACTGGCGCGCGGCTTGCGGGCGGGCACGGCATGAGCGCCGCGATCGATATTCCGGCAACGCCCGGCGTCTTTCACGAGACGGCCTCGGGGCGCAGCCTGTTGGGGGCGGTCGATTTGCGCGTCTACGGCCGGCGCTCGAATGCGCAGGGCGCAGCGCGTGCGGCGGCGCATGTCGGCTGCATGGCCGCGACCGGGACGCTGGTATGGCTGGTGCTGCCCTATTGGCCGCTGCTGATCCCGGCGATGCTGCTGCATGGCCTGACGCTGGTGACGATGTTCGCGCCGATGCACGAATGCACGCACCGCACGGCGTTCGCCTCGCCAGCGGCCAATGCGGTCGTCGGCTGGGTCGCCGGGTTGCTGAGCTTTTACAACTCGACCTATTACCGCTGGTACCATTCCTGGCATCACCGCTACACGCAGGACCCGGCGCGCGACCCGGAACTGATGTTCCCGCGCGCCAGCGACCGCCGCACCTATCTGCGCGAGATCAGCACGATCGGGTTCTGGTATCGCCGCGTGGCCGATTACGCGACGCTCGCGCGCGGCGCGGCGCGGCTGCCTTTCCTCCCGGAGAATGCCCGGCGGACGGTGGCGGTTTCAGTGGCGATCCAGCTCGCCATCTATGTCGCGGCGGGGGCGGCGATCGTCATGGGGTTCACCGCGCCGCTCTATTTCTTCTTCCTGCCGTCGCTGCTGGCGATGCCGTTCATGCGCGCGTATCTCATCGCCGAGCACACGCTGTGCAGCCGCGATCAGAACTTCCTCACCAACACGCGCACGACGCTGACCAATTTCCCCATCCGGCTCCTCATGTGGAACATGCCGTTCCACGCCGAGCACCATCTTTTTCCCTCGGTGCCGTTTCATCGGCTGCCGGCGCTGCATGACCTGATCGGCGACCGTTTCGCCTACGTCGCGCCGGGCTATGTCGCGACCAACCGCGCGGTGTGGCGGGTGCTCGCTTAGCCGAGGATCTCGTAATGCGCGGCGGTGGGTTTCATGGCCGCGCCGTTGATCGGGACCATGTCCTGCGGGCAGGCGGAAAAGGCGACGATGCAGTCGAGCTCGGCGCGCAGCGTCACGTAGCTGCCGGGGGTGCTGACCGGGGGCAGCACGGCGATGCGGTTGCCGTCGACGACCGGGATGTTCATGAACAGATTGAGCGGCGACGGCGTCTCGGGCGGGACGAGGGCCAACGCGCCGAGCGCCGCCGCGAGGTTGTCGGTGCAATTGTCGTGATAGCCGACCGCGCCGAGCAGCTCATACCGCCAGCGATCACAGGCGGCGACCAGCGTGTCGTGAATGCCGCCTGACGTGTCCTCGGTCAGCGTCAGGATCGGCCGGCGATGGTTGGTGACGAGCGGGTCGCCGATTTGCGGAATGATCCGGCCGATGAAGATGCGCGTGTGCTCCATCGACATGAACTCGCTCAGGTCGGCCGCGGCGAACGCCCAGGTATCGACGACCTGCTGGCCGAAGGTGTTGACGACCCGGACGCTCTGGCCGGCGGAGAGGCGGGTGGCGACGCCGCGGAGAGCCGGGATTTCGATCATTCGAGGTCCCCTCTATCGTGTTGCCGACCCTTGCGGATCGCATGCCAAGAAGCGGCGATGTTGAGTTTTGATTAAGCTTGTATCGCTAGCCTTTCGGTATGCCGACGGAAAGCGAGTCGTCATCCGCAGCGCCGCAGTACGGTCACCGGGCGAACCACCGCGTCTACCTCATCGGCCTGCTCTGCGTCGCAATCACGATCGCCGCCGCGTGCCTCGCGGTCGCGGTGCTGCGGCGCGACCAGATCAACCAGCAGATGAACGACGCCAACAACCTGGCCATCGTCCTGGCGGCGCAAGCGGCGCGCACGGTGCAAGCGGTCGATCTCGTCGTGCAGGAAACACGGGCCATGGTGCTGCGCACGGGGGTCAAGGACCCGGACGACATGCGCACGCTGATGGGCACCCAAGCGGTTCATCAATTCCTCGCCAGCCGGCTGCGCAGCCTGCCGCAAGCCAATTCGCTCGCGCTGCTCGACGACAGCGGAACGATCGTCAATTTTTCCCATACCTGGCCGGTGCCGGTGATCCACGCCGCCGACCGCGACTTTTTCAAATATCTGCGCGACCACGATGACCCCAATCCGGTGATCGGTTCGCCGGTGGTCAACCGTTTCACCAAGGCCTGGGTCATCATGATCGCCCGCCGCATCGACGGGCCCAACGGCGAATTTCTCGGCGTCGCGTGCGGCGTCGTCGAGGCGCGCTATTTCGAGGATTTCTACCAGGAGGTCCGCGCCGGGCAGTCGGCATCGGCCAGCCTTTTCCGCTCGGATGGGGTGCTGCTGTCGCGCTACCCGCGGCTGGAGGAGGCGATCGGCCACGAGCTGCCCGGCCAATCGGTCTGGTACGCGATGCTCGCAAAAGGCGGCGGCGCCTACCTGACGCCCGGCTATTTCGATGACGTCAGCCGCATCGTATCGGTGCAACCGGTATCCGACTATCCGCTTGCCGTGGCGGTGGGGATCGACGAGGCCGTCGCGCTCGCGCCATGGCGCCGGGAGACGCTGATCATCGCCATCGGCACGCTGGGCGCGGTGGTCGGCTTCGGCTTCATGTTTCGCGTGCTGGGGGTGCAATTCCATCGGGTCGAGGAACGCTCGAGGGAGCTCGCACGCAGCGAAACGCGCTTTCGCGACTTCGCGCTGACCTCATCCGACTGGTTCTGGGAAAGCGACGAAAATCATCGCTTCACCTACATCTCGGACGGCATCCGCCAATTCGGCCAGGACCCCGATCGCCGCGTCGGCCGCACCCGCATCGAGCTGGCGGGCAACATCGAGGATGAGGCCGAGAAGTTGCGAACCCACCTCGCGCTGCTCGACCGGCACGAACCCTTTCGCAATTTCGTCTATACGCAAAACGTCGCCGGCGAACGCGCCAGTACCGTCTCGGTAAGCGGCAACCCGATGTTCGACGCCACCGGCCGCTTCATCGGCTATCGCGGCACCACGCGCGACATCAGCGAGCAGATGCGCGGCGAACAAACCCTGCGCGACGCCAAGGAGGCGGCCGAGGCGGCCAACGTCGCCAAGTCGCAATTCCTTGCCAATATGAGCCACGAGTTGCGCACGCCCTTGAACGCGATCATCGGCTTTTCCGAGGCGATGGAGCTCGGCATGGCGGGCGATCTGCAACCGCGCCAAGCCGAATACGCGGCGCTGATCCATCAGAGCGGCGAGCACCTGCACACCGTCATCAACGACATTCTCGACCTGGCGAAGGTCGATGCCGGCAAGCTGGAGCTGCACGAGGAGTGGGCGATCGATCCGCACGGCATCGTCGAGAGCTGCACGACACTGATGAAGAGCCACGCCGTGGCCGGCTCGATCACGTTGACGGTCGAAGCCGAGGACAGGCTGCCGCTGCTGCGCGCCGATCCGACGCGGCTCAAGCAAATCCTGCTGAACCTCATCTCGAATGCGATCAAGTTCAGCAATTCGGGGGGCGCGGTGACCGTCTCGGTGCGCCGCAGCGCCGAGGGCGGCATCGCGTTCGCGGTGTGCGATACCGGCCCCGGCATGACGCCGCGCGAGATCGAAACCGCGCTCGAACCGTTCGGTCAGGTCGATGCCGGCCACACCAGGCGCCACGAGGGCACCGGGCTCGGCCTGCCCCTCGCGCAGCGGCTGGCGGAATTGCACGGCGGCTCGCTGACGGTCGACAGCGTCAAGGGCGGCGGTACGACGGTGACGGTGATCCTGCCCGCCGCGCGCGTGATCGAGACAGCGGCAGCCGCCGTCGCGGACGACTAGTCAGGCCCAGCAGGCGACCTCGTCGCGGGCGAGACGCGGCGGCCGCGGGTGCAGCGCGGCGCGGTCGCCATAGCCGATATTCATCAGGAAATTCGAGCGGTATTGGCCGTCAGGGAAGAATTCGGCATCGACGGCCGCGTTGTTAAAACCCGACATCGGGCCGCAATCGAGCCCCAGCGCGCGGAGCGCCAGGATGAAATAGGCACCCTGCAGCGAGGAATTGCGGAACGCGGTCTCGGTCGCGAGCGCCTCGTTGCTGGTGAACCAGCCGCGCGCGTCGGTATGCGGGAAGAGCCGCGGCAGGTGGTCGTAAAACAGCGTGTCATAGGCGACGATGGCAGTGACCGGCGCGGTGCGCACCTTTTCCGAATTGCCCGACGACACGCAGCGCAGCAATCGCTCCTTGCCTTCCGCGCTCTTGACCAGGACCAGCCGCATCGGCTCGCAATTGCCGCTCGTCGGCCCGAGCAGCGCCATCGCCAGCGCGCTTTCGATCAGGGCGTCCGGCACCTCCCGCGCCTGCCAGCGCGAGAAGGTGCGCGCCTGGTGAAACAGCCGGTCGAGCGCCGCATCGTCGATCTTCGTCATCGCCTCATTCCTCATGCCCCGGCTGGTAGCGCCGGCCGGGCGGCCATTATCGCCGATGCAACCGTCGCGCCGCGCGGAAACAGCAACCGCGCGCGATTTCAATTTTCGGTAGAGCAGGGCATTTTACCTGTAATCGAAATGTGTCATCATGCGGCGGCGATATCGGCAGGGACAGCACGTTGAAGACCGTCGTCGTGGCGCGTGAAGGACACCAGT
>JASHUW010000095.1 GCA_030039815.1 Alphaproteobacteria bacterium | reverse complement strand
TGCGCAACACCGAGAACGAGGAGCACCAGCTCACCGTCTATGATGCGCGCGGCCTCGGCTTCACGCTCGATCGCGAGGGCTTCGCGCTGGTCCACCACAAGACCGCGGCCGCCGATCTCTATGACGAAGAGATCATCAAGCGGGTCTACTACCCCGAATGCGAAAAGCTGATGCGCGAGGCGACCGGCGCGAAGAAGGTCGTCGCCTTCGACCACATCGTGCGCAACGCCGCCAAGGCGGGGAAGGGCAGCCTGGTCAAGCTGCCGGCGGGCCGCGTCCACAACGACTACACCGCCTGGTCGGCGCCGCAGCGCGTCCGCGACCTGATGGGCGAGGAAGCGACCGAGCTGTTGAAGCACCGCTTCGCGGTCAACAATGTGTGGCGGCCGATCGCCGGGCCGCTGCTGCGCTCGCCGCTCGTGCTCTGCGACTCGCAGACGCTCGATTACGACAATCTGCTGCCCTCCGACCTGCGCTATCCCGACCGCACCGGCGAGACCTATGCGGTGACCTACAACCCGAACCAGCGCTGGTACTATTTCCCGCGCATGCAGCCCGACGAGGCGATCCTCATCAGCTGCTACGACTCCGCCCGCCAGCGCGCCGCGCGCTTCTCGGCGCATGGCGCGTTCGACGACCCCAACACCCCGGAAAACGCCCCGCCGCGCGAGAGCATCGAGGTCCGCACGCTGGTGTTCTTCTAGATCGGCGAGAGACGGGTTCCTCCTCCGCGAAGCGGGGGAGGTGGCGCGCGCAGCAAGCCGGAGGGGGCAAAATGCCCGTGCCCGCACGCCCGCTCCACCATCCTTCGCACGGTTCCCCTCCCCCGCGTGGCGGGGGAGGATCTGTCGGTCGGGTGAGGGTGTCTCGCGCCGGCTCTTCTGGTCTATGATCGCCGGATGCAGCGCTACGACGCGATCGTGATCGGCGGCGGCTTGGTCGGCTCGGCCATCGCCTATGGCCTGGCGCGCGCCGGCCTCAAGACCGCGCTCGTTGACGAGGGCGATGTCGCGTTCCGCGCCTCGCGCGGCAATTTCGGTCTGGTCTGGGTGCAGTCGAAGGGCCTTGGCGCGCCGCATTACCAGCGCTGGACGCGACTTTCCGCCGAGGAATGGCCCAAGCTCGCCGCCGAGCTCGGCGAGCGCACCGGCGTCGCGGTCGGCCTTGAGCAGCCCGGCGGCGTGCAGCTCTGCCTCGGCGACGAGGAATTCGCCGAGCGCCGCGCGATGATGGAGCAGATGCAGCGCGAAGCCGGCAATTTCGGCTTCGAATACAAGATGCTCGGCCGCGCCGAGCTGGAAGAGACGCTGCCCGGTCTCGGCCCCGAGGTGACCGGCGGCTCGTGGACGCCCTATGACGGCCACGTCAATTCGCTCTATCTGCTGCACGCGCTGCACAAGGGGTTTGTCGAGCGCGGCGGCGCCTACATCGCCAACCGCACGGTCGATTACGCCGCCGCGCAGCCCAACGATTTCCGCCTCGGCAGCGGGGCCGACGAGATCGCCGCGCCGAAAGTCGTGCTGGCGGCGGGGCTCGGCAACGCCAAGCTCGCGCCGCTCTTCGGCCTCAGCGCGCCAGTGCGGCCGCAGCGCGGCCAGATCCTCGTCACCGAGCGCAGCGAGCGCATCTGGCCGATCCCGATCGGCAGCCTGCGCCAGACGCTCGAAGGCAGCATCATGATCGGGTCGAGCGAGGAAGAGGTCGGTTTCGACACCGGCCAGAAGCCCGAAATCATGCAGGCCATCGCCGCGCGTGCGGTGCGGACGTTTCCCTGGCTCGCCGAGCTGCAGATCGTGCGCGCCTGGGCGGCGCTGCGGGTCATGCCGCCCGACGGCAAGCCGATCTACGACGAGAGCGTGAAATTCCCCGGCGCCTTCACCGCCAATTGCCATAGCGGCGTGACCCTTGCCGGCGCGCACGCCAACCTCTTCGCGCCGATGGTCGCCGCCGGCGCGCTCGATCCCGACATGGCGCCGTTCTCCGCCAAGCGCTTCGATGTTCCGGCGGCGGCCTGACACGACCCCCGCCGCGACTGTCGTCGTGACGGTCGAGGGGCGCGACATCCGCGTGGCGGAAGGCGCCTCCGCCGCCGCGGCGGTGCTGCTCGCCGGCCTCTCGTCGATCCGCGAAACGCCGGTGACCGGCGCGCCGCGCACGCCCTATTGCCTGATGGGGATCTGCTTCGATTGCCTCGCCGAGATCGACGGCATTCCCAACCGCCAAAGCTGCATGGTCACCGTCGCCCCTGGCATGACGATCCGCCGCCAGCACGGCAAGCGCCCGGTCGAAACGTCGCTGGTGCCGGACGAAGCGCATAATGACTAGCTCGGTACCGATAAGCTCCCTCTCCGCCCCTTGGGGGGAGAGGGCCGGGGTGAGGTGGGCATGCTCCGCGGCCACCCACCTCACCCTCCCAGCGCTCCGCGCCGGGCCCCACCCTCTCCCCCCAGTGGGCGGAGAGGGATAAATGGCTGCGGATCGCATCGATTTCCTCGTCATCGGCGCCGGGCCGGCGGGGATGGCGGCCGCGGCGCTCGCCGCCGAGCTGGGCCTCGACACAATCGTCGTCGACGAGCAGGACGCACCGGGCGGGCAGATCTACCGCGGCATCGAGCGCGCCGAACCCGGGAGCGGCCTCGGCGCCGATTATCTCGCCGGCCTCCCGCTCGCCGCCGCACTGCGCCGCAGCGGCGCCACCTATCTGCCGGCGACCGCGGTCTGGCACATCGATCCGGACGGCACGGTATCCCTGATCTCGGCCGGGACAAGCCGCGCCGTGCGCGCTCGCCGCGTCCTCATCGCCACCGGCGCCAT
>JASHUW010000094.1 GCA_030039815.1 Alphaproteobacteria bacterium | reverse complement strand
CGCAAGGTGCTGCTCGTCGATCACGAGGATTCCTTCGTCCACACGCTGGCGGGCTATGTCCGTCAGACCGGCGCCGAATGTGTCACCTTGCGCCACGATTTCGCCCGCGCCGAGCTGGCGAACGGAACCGCGCCCGATCTCGTGCTGTTGTCGCCCGGGCCCGGCCGGCCCGACGATTTCAAGATGCGCGAGACGCTCGACCTGATCCTGCGGCGCGGCATCCCGGCCTTTGGCGTGTGCCTCGGGCTGCAGGGTATCGTCGAATACTTCGGCGGCGTGCTCGACGTGCTCGACACGCCGATGCACGGCAAGCCCTCGGTGATCCGCGCGACCGGCAATCGGCTGTTTGGCGGCTTGCCGGGCGAGTTCACCGTCGGCCGCTACCACTCGCTCTATGCGCGCAAGAGCGCGCTGCCGGCCGAATTGTCGATTGCCGCCGAAACCGCGGATGGAGTCATCATGGCGATCGAGCATAAGAGCCTGCCCATCGCGGCCGTGCAGTTCCACCCCGAGTCGGTGATGACCTCGCCCGGCGCCGTCGGCATGCCGATCATCTCGGCGATGCTGTCGACGCTGTGCGCCGAGCCGGCGAAGTAGCGGCTATCGGGTCGCCGCTTTCGACTCCATGCCGAACGTGATGACATTGCCGTCGGGGTCGGTCACGTCGAAATCACGCATGCCGTAAGCGTAGTCTTGCGGCGGCTTGACGATCTGTGCGCCGCGCGTGGCGAGCTCGGCGTGCAGGCCATCGACATCGTCGACAAAAATGCACAGCGCGTTGTTTCCGGCGACCCAATCCGGCTCCCGCGCGGCACGTAAGTGCAACGACACCTCGTCGCGGCAAAGGCAGGCATAATAAATCGGCTCGCCATACTGGAAGGTGACGTCGAAGCCGAGCTTGTCGCGGTAATAGGTGAGGCTCGCCGCGAGGTCGCGGACGGTGAAGATGGTTGCTGCGCCGACAAGCATTGTCGCCTCTAGCCGGGGAACAGCCGGTCGATCACGTCCTGGTGCATCGTCACCGGGTACCGCTTCTTCAGCGAGTCGGTGAATTCGCTGGCGACGTCGTAGCGCATCGAATTGCCGATCTCGGTGGTCAGCGCCTTGACCTGATCGTCGGGCGTGGATTGCGGGGTGTTGATCGTCTTGAGCTGCGCGACATAGGCGCCGCTGTCGTCATTGCCGGTGATCGTGTCGCCGACCTTGGCCGAGAACAGCTTGGCGATCATCGCCTTCGGCACCGGGATCGCGCCCTGGGCCTGCCGGTTCAGCGGCGGCGAGGTCTTGACCGTCAGCGCCTTCGCCGACGCGGCCTGGGCGAGCGGCGTGCCGCCGGTGACCGCGGCGGCGAGGTCGCTGGCTTCTTTCTTGACCGCGTCGCGCTGTTGCTCGGCCTGCCAGGCGGTGATGGCCTGCGTCTTGACGTCGGCGAGCGGCTTGACCGCCGGCGAGACGATCTTGTCGACATGCACCGCGAAGATCGCGCTGTCCTCGATCGACTCGATCCGGCTCGTGTTGTTGGTTTCGGTCGCGAAGGCGGTCTTCAGCACCGCCTGCGCGTCGAGCGGCAGCTGAATGAGCTTGCCGCTCGCATCGCGGCCGCTCGCGTCGGTCTCCGCGACCGTGGTGAGCTTGAGCCCATACTTCTTGGCGACGTCGTTGAGCGCCGCGCCGCCCGCCAGCGCGTCGTCGGCTTCGTTGGCGATGTGGTCGAGCCGGTCGGCCGCCTCCTCGGCGATCAGCTGCTTTTCGAGTTGGTCCTTCGCCTGGTCGAAGCTCAGTGTCTGCGGCGGCTGGACTTTGACGACGCGCAGGATGTGCCATCCGAGCTCGGTCTTGATCGGCTCGCTCGGCTTGTCGATTGGCAGCGCGAAGGCCTGGTCGGCGAGTTCCTTGGGCAGGTCGTCGGGCTTGACGAGGCCGAGATCGATCGTCGACGGGTCCTGACCGGCGATCTCGGTCGCCGCCTTCTGGAAATCCTCGCCGCCGGCGAGCGCGGTCTCGACCGCCTTCGCCTTGTCCTCCGTCGGGGCGAGGATTTGCTGCACGTCGCGCTCCTCGGGAAGTTGAAACTCGTCCTTGCGGTCGTCGTAGGCCGCCTGGAGCTTGGCGGGATCGATCTTGACGTCGCCGGTGAGGTCGCTGGCGCTGATGCTCGCCACGGTGAAACCGCGATATTCCTCGGCGCGGAACATGTCCTGGTTGTCGTTGTAGAACTTGGTCAGCTGGTCGTCGGTCGGCGCGGGGATGGTGCCGGCGGCGCTGAGTGGTATCGCCACCACGTCGGCGACCCGCGTCTCGTTGCGGAAGCGGTAGATCGCGTCGATCACCGGCCGCGGCACCACGACCCCGGCGGTCACCGCCTGCAACAAGTCGCCGCGCGGAATTTCCTGGCGCAGCCGCGCGATCAGCTGATCCTCGCTCATGTGGTTGGCCGCGAGCACCTGGCTGAATTGGTTGCGGTCGAACTTGCCGTCGGAGCCGATAAAGGCCGGGTTCGACATGATCGCGTTGCGGATCACGTCGTCCGACAGGTCGAGCCGTAGATGGCTCACTTCCTGCGCCAGCAGGCTTTGATCGACGAGCTGGCCGACGACCGCGTCGACGACGCCAAGCCGCTTGATCGTCGCCTGGTCGAGCTGGCCGCCCAGTTGGGCGCGCAGCCGCTCGAGCGTCGGCTGCAATGTGTTCGAGACAGCGTCGGCGTGGATGTCCTGGTCGCCGACCGTCGCCACCACGGCATCGGGCGATTTGTCCTGGAAAAACGGCGAGCGGGTGTAGATGCCCCAGAAACCGAAAGACACGATCAACAACCCGAAGAGCACCTTGACGATGATGCCGCCCGCCCGTGTGCGGATCGCTTGCAGCATGTTTTATCAACCGTTTCGTTTTGCCCGATGCCGACCCATCGCTCGGCCGTGCGGTCGCGGTTGACCCGTTCGCGCGGCGGTGTGATCGTGCCGGCGATGATAGAGACCGGCCGCGGGCGCCGCAACTGTGCGACAGTCGAGGCCAGGTGGGGACGAGATGGCGCGCGGACGAAAGCTCATTGCCGGCAATTGGAAAATGAACGGATTGCGCGCGGATGGCGCGGCGCTGGCCGAAGCGATCGGCGCGCGCGCGAAGGCCGGATCGGCGCGCTGCGACTTGCTTGTGTGCCCGCCCGCGACAATCGTCGATGTCGTCGGCAAGGCGCTTGCCGGCAGCGTCGTCGCGCTCGGCGGTCAGGATTGCGCGCCGGCCGAGAAGGGCGCGTTCACCGGCGACATCAGCGCCGAAATGCTCAAGGATGCCGGCTGCGCCTACGTGATCCTCGGCCATTCCGAGCGCCGCCACGGCCATGGCGAAAGCGATGCGCAGGTGCGCGCCAAGGTCGCCGCCGCCTGGCGCGCCGGGCTTGTCGCGATCCTCTGCGTCGGCGAGACCCGCGCCGAGCGGGAGGCGGGAAGGGAGGTGGCTGTGGTGTCCGGCCAACTCTCCGGCGCCATCCCGGGCGGCGTTGCCGCCAATAAGCTCGTCATCGCCTACGAGCCGGTCTGGGCGATCGGCACCGGCCTCACGCCGACCCTTGCCGACATCACCACGGTCCATGCGGTGATCCGCGACAACATTCCGGCCGGCACCCGCATCCTCTACGGCGGTTCGGTCAACCCGGCCAACGCCCGCGAGATTTTGTCGCTCGCCGAGGTCGATGGCGCGCTGGTCGGCGGCGCGAGCCTCAAGGCCGACGATTTCTGGGCGATCGCGGAGGCCTGCCCATAGCTTCTTGCGGTCGTCATTCCGGGGCGGCCCGCGGGGCCGAGCCCGGAGACCATGCTTATGAACCTTGGCGAAAATCCACCGACGTCAGAGCGATCCCGGCACGGCCCGTGTTGATGGGTTCCGGGCCTGCCGCGACACGGCATTCTGGAATGACGTTGGAAATGGAAGGCGGGATGTCCTAAAAGACGCGTCATGATCGTTCTGTTGTTCGTCATTCACGTCGCCATCGCGGTGACGCTGGTCGGTGTCATCCTGCTGCAGAAAAGCGACGGCGGCGCGCTGGGCAGCATGGGCGGCGGGGCCGGCATGTCCGGCTTCATGACCGGGCGTTCGACCGCGAACCTGCTGACGCGCACCACCGCGATCCTCGCCGCGGCGTTTTTCGCGACCAGCGTGATCCTGGTCGTGCTCAGCCAGCACAGCGGCGCGCCGCGCTCGCT
>JASHUW010000093.1 GCA_030039815.1 Alphaproteobacteria bacterium | reverse complement strand
CCCGCCTATGTCCTCGATCGCAGCTGGAATGCGCGCAGCTGGAACGCCGCGGCGGAGCGGCTCTTCACCGGCTGGCTCGACGCCCCCCCGGAAGACAACGCCGAACGGAACCTGCTGCGTTTTATCTTCATGTCGCCCGGCGCGCGCGCGCTGATCTGCGATTGGGAACGCCGCGCGCGGCGCGTTGTCGCCGAGTTTCGCGCCCATTGCGGCGCGCATCTCGATGATCCCGGGCTTCGCCGGCCGATCGACGCGCTGCGCCGCGCCAGTGCCGATTTCGCGCGGATGTGGGAGCAACACGGCGTGCTCGGCCGCGAAGGCGGCGAGCGCACCTTCACGCACCCCACTGACGGCTTCCTCAAATTCGAGCAGGTGACGTTCGAACTCGCCGGCCATGCCGACATCAAGCTGACCATCTTGGTGCCGGGCTGAGGAAAAGATGGAGCGCCTGACGTCCTCTTGGCACTATGCCGCGCCAATCCCCTGATCCTGCGGAGATCCACGACCATGCATTTCGACCTCGGCAAAATGTCGGCGCAGGATGGTTACAAGCTGTTGATCTCGACCGTCGTGCCGCGGCCGATCGCGCTCGCGACAACGGTGGATTTGAAGGGTCACGTCAACGCCGCGCCATTCAGCTTTTTCAACGCGGTCAGCTCGAACCCACCGGTCGTGGTGCTCGGCATCAATGGCGAAGGCGCCGAGGGCGGCTACAAGGACACCGAGCAGAACATCCGCGACACCGGGGAGTTTGTCGTCAATCTGGTCGACGAGGCGCTGGCCGAGCGCATGAATATCTGCGCCGTCGATTTTCCGCACGAGATCGGGGAGCTCGACCCCGCCAAGCTGACCGCGGCACCTTCCGCCGGCGTCAAGCCGCCGCGCATCGCCGAATCGCCGGTCAGCTTCGAGTGCAAGCGCATCACTGGCCTGTCGCTTGGCGGCAACTCCATGCTGGAGGTGGGGCGGGTGATTCACATCCATATCCGCGATGACCTGATGGATATGGAGAAGCTCTACGTCAAAACCGACCAGATCGGCCTTATCGGACGCATGCACGGGCGTGGCTGGTATGTTCGGACCAGCGACCTCTTCCTCATGGATCGCATGTCACTGGCGGAATGGCAGGCGCGGCGCTGATCGAGCTTGCGGGCCGGCACTGAAGGCGCTGCGTTCGTGGCGCCGCACTGAATGACGAGCGTTTTTTCTGCCTTTTTTGCGCGTCATCCGGTACAGAGAATGATGCTCTTGCGTTCGCGCCCCTGGCGGATAGCCCTGTTGTTTGGCCTCGCGGCGGCTTTTATTGCGCATGAGGTGAGGGCTGCCGATACCGGCGCGGGCTCGAAAAACTTTAACCCTCCCAACTCCGTCCCGAATTATTTCAGCAACGAAGCGGGGCCGTTGCAGGGACCGGCCTCGGAAACGCGGCGGGGCCCGCTCTACATGAATCAGGCCTATGGCGCGTCACAGGCCGCCGCTGTCGTCGCCGCCCCGCGGAGCCGTCAGCACCTCGCGATGGCGGTGCCGCGCGTCCGGGCGATCCGCGGTCGGGTCGCCTACGAGCGTCGCGGCAGAGCGGTCGCCGAGCGGCGCACCGAGACGCGGGGCCGCGCGATCCACCATGTGGTCGCGCATGGCCGGCCGGTCTATCGGGTGGTCGCCCATGCCGGTAGAGGCGGGCACGTGGAGCGCGTCGCTGCCCGGGCGCATACGATCGTCCACAAGACGACGCAGGTCAGCAGTGCGCATCGTCACGGCCGGGGTTAGCGGGCCGTTGGACACGAGGCCGCCAGCGGCCATATAAGCGCGCGATGACGCGCGTTTCCTTCCGCAAGATGCACGGGCTGGGCAATGATTTTGTCGTGCTCGACCAGCGCCGTGATCCGGTTCCGATCGACGCGGCGGCGGCGCGCGCTCTCGCCGACCGACACACCGGGATCGGCTGCGACCAGCTGCTGCTGCTCGAGCCTCCGCACGACGCAAGGGCAGAGGTGTTCATGCGCATCCTCAACCCTGACGGCAGCGAGGCCGAGGCTTGCGGCAACGGCACGCGCTGTGTCGCCAGCATTATCGCCGGCGAGACCGGGCGGCGCGAGGTGACGATCGAGACCGCGGCCGGGTTGTTGCCCGCGTCGATCGATGCGGCGGGCGTCGCGACCGTCGACATGGGCGCGCCGCGCTTTGGCTGGCGCGACATTCCGCTGTCGCGGGAAATGGATACGTTGCACGTTGATCTCCGCTGCGGACCTCTCGCTGATCCCGTTTGCACGAACATGGGCAATCCGCACGCCACGTTTTTTGTCGAGGATGCCAAGGCGATCGACCTTGCGGCTCTGGGGCCCGAGCTGGAACACGATAAGCTGTTTCCCGAGCGCGCCAATATCGGGATCGCCGAGATACGGGACCGGAACACCATTCGCTTTCGCGTCTGGGAGCGCGGCGCGGGGGTCACCCGCGCCTGCGGCAGCGGCGCCTGCGCCGCGATGGTGGCGGCGCACCGCCGCGCTCTTGTCGACGATCGCGCGACGGTACTGCTCGACGGCGGCGACCTCGACATCGCCTGGCCTGGGGAGGGCCATGTGCTGATGGCGGGGCCGGTGGCGCTGAGCTTTGAGGGCACGTTCCATCCAGCACTGATCGGCCGCTGACGATGCCAACGCCCGAGGTCGTCACCTTCGGTTGCCGGCTCAACGCCTTCGAGAGCGAGGTCATCCGTCGCGCTGCGAGCGAGGCTGGCCTGAACGACGCGGTCATCGTCAATACCTGCGCCGTCACCGCCGAGGCTGAGCGCCAGGCGCGCCAGGCGATCCGCCGCGCGCGGCGCCACAACCCAGGTGCGCGGATCATCGTCACCGGCTGCGCTGCAACCCTCGCGCCGCAGCGTTACGCGGCGATGCCCGAGGTCGACTGCGTGCTCGACAATGCGGCGAAGCTCCGGGCGGAGAGCTATTTGCGAATGGCCGCGCCTCACCATGACCCTCTCCCCGCTCGCGGGGAGAGGGAAGGGCCCGCGGCGCAGCGATGCGAGGGCGAGGGGCAGCCGCGCACCCGTGCCTACCTCCAAGTGCAACAGGGCTGCAATCATCGCTGCACGTTTTGCATCATCCCTTACGCGCGCGGGCCGAGCCGTTCCGTGCCGCCGGAAGACGTCATCCGCCAGGCACATGCCATGGTCGAATCCGGCGTGCGCGAGATCGTGCTGACCGGGGTCGATCTCACCGCCTACGGCCTGGAATTGCCGGAGCGTCCGAGCCTCGGGGCATTTGCGCGGCGTCTCCTAGCCGAGGTGCCGGAGCTGCCGCGGTTGCGCCTCTCATCGCTCGACCCCAGCGAAATCGACGATGGGCTTTGGGCGCTGTTGGCTGAGGAAGCGCGGCTGATGCCGCATTTGCACCTGTCGCTGCAGGCCGGCAACGACCTGATACTGAAGCGCATGAAGCGCCGCCACGGCCGCGCGCAGGCGCTCGCAACGGTACGCCGCGCCCGCGTGCTGAGGCCGGATGTGGCGATCGGCGCCGATCTCATCGCCGGCTTCCCGACCGAGGACGAGGCGATGTTCCGCAACAGCCTCGATCTGGTCGAGGAATGCGGCATAGCCTTTCTGCACGTATTCCCCTATAGCCCTCGTCCCGGCACCCCCGCGGCGCGTATGCCGGAAGTGGCGCCGGAGATCGTGCGCGAGCGCGCTGCGCGGCTGCGCGAGGCGGGAGCGGCGGCCCTGGCCCTGGAGTTGCGATCGCGCATCGGCACAGGGGGCGAGGTGCTTGTCGAACGGCCGGCGCTCGGCCGGGCCGGGTTCTACGCGACGGTCGATTGTCCAGCGGATGTCACCGGCATCCGGGCCATGCGCTTCACCGGCGTTGCCGGCGGCAGGCTGATTGGAGAGCCGGCATGAGCGAGGAGCGTCGCGGCTGGTTCTCGCGGCTGCGCGCCGGGCTGCAAAAAAGCTCGGCGGCGCTGACCGAAGGCATCAACCAGATTTTCACCCGCCGCCGGCTCGACGCGGCGGCGCTCGACGAGCTCGAAGAGTTGCTGATCGCGAGCGACATGGGGGTCGGGGTCGCCGAGGAGGTGGTCGCAGCGCTGCATCGCACCCGCTTCAACCAGGAAGTCTCGCCCGAGGAAATCCGCGCCGCGCTTGCCGACGAAGTAACGCGCCTGGTCGAGCCGGTGATGAAGCCGTTACGCGTCGACCCGGCGAAAAAGCCGTTTGTCGTTCTCGTCGTCGGGGTCAACGGCAGTGGCAAGACCACGACCATTGGCAAGCTCGCCCGGCAATACCGGGATGACGGCAAGCGCGTCGTGCTGGCGGCCGGCGACACGTTTCGCGCGGCGGCGGTCGAGCAGCTGCAGATTTGGGGCGAGCGCACCGGCGCGCCGGTGGTCGTGCGGGCGCAAGGGGCCGATGCCGCGGGCCTCGCCTATGACGCGCTGGTCGAGGCGCGGGCGATGCAGGCCGACGTGCTGCTGATCGACACGGCGGGTCGGCTCCAAAACAAATCCGATCTGATGGCTGAGCTGCAAAAGCTCGTGCGCTCGCTGAAGAAGCTCGACCCCGC
>JASHUW010000092.1 GCA_030039815.1 Alphaproteobacteria bacterium | reverse complement strand
GTGGTTTTTCGGCATCGCGGTGGCGGCGGTGCTGATTGCCCGGCTGGCGCGTCGCGGTTGGCGCCGGCGCCATGGCGTCGTGCGCATCAGCTATCCGAACGGGCGCTTCGTCGATGTCGTGCGCGGCACCAGCGTGCTCGAGGCGAGCCACCTCGCGCGCATCCCGCACGCCTCGATTTGCGGCGGGCGCGGCCGCTGCTCGACCTGCCGGGTGCGGGTGCGCGCCGCCTATCCGGGCCTGCCGCCGCCGAGCGACGACGAGCGGCGCGTGCTCACCCGCATCGCCGCGACGCCCAATGTCCGGCTCGCCTGCCAGCTGCGGCCCCAGGTCGAGGTCCAGGTCACGCCGCTGCTGCCGCCGCTGGCGCAGGCGCAGGACGCGCTGACGCGGGTCGATGTCGCGCAGGGCAGCGAGCGCGAAATCGCCGTCATGTTCGCCGACATCCGCGGCTTCACCGCGCTCTCCGAAGGGCGCCTGCCCTACGATGTGGTGTTCATCCTCAACCGCTATTTCGCGGCGATGGGCCGCGCTGTCGAAAGCGCCGGCGGGCGGGTCGACAAGTTCGTCGGCGACGGGGTGATGGCGCTGTTCGGCGTCGAGGAGGACGCCGCTTCCGGGTGTCGCGCGGCGCTCGCCGCGGCGCGGCTGATGTCGGAGCGGCTCGTCGAGCTCAACGAGTCGCTGAGCGCCGAGTTGAGCGAGCCGCTGCGCATCGGCATCGGGCTGCATGCCGGGCCGGCGATCGTCGGCGAGATGGGCTATGGCGACGCCAGCGCGATCACCGCGATCGGCGACTCGGTCAACACCGCGAGCCGGCTCGAAGGGCTGACCAAGGACTATGGCGCCGAGCTCGTCGTTTCGATGGAGGTCGTCACCCGCGCCGGGCTCGCCCTGCCGGGCGGTCGCCGCGACGAGATCGAAATCCGCGGCAAGCGGGAGAAGCTCGCGATCACGGTATTCCGGAGCGCCCGCGAACTGCCGGGAATGACCGCCGAAGCCGATCTACCCCTGGCGGGAGAGAGTATCTCGACTTAGCCCAATAGCCTGTCGATCTCCTGCGTGATCGCCTTGTCGCGCGGGCCGACCGAGGACGGCCACGCCCCGGCAAGTTCGCCGTCCGGGCCGATCAGGTATTTGTGGAAGTTCCAGCGCGGCGCGGCGCCCTCGCCCAAGGTCTTGGCCACCCAGGCGTAGAACGGATGGGCGCTGCCGCCGATCACCCGGTATTTCTCGGTGAGCGGAAAATCGACGCCGTAACGGGTCTCGCAGAAGCTCTTGATCTCGCTCGCCGTGCCCGGCTCCTGCGCGCCGAAATCGTTGCTCGGCACGCCGAGCACGATCAGCCCCTTGTCGCGGTATTGCTGCCACAGCGCTTCGAGATCGCGGTATTGCGGCGTGTACCCGCAATAGGACGCGGTGTTGACCACCAGCACCGGGTGGCCCGTCCAGGCGGATAGCGGCAGCGCGCCGCCATCGATCCCGGTGAAGGCGAAATCATGGGCATTCTCGGACATCGCGACCCTCCGCCGATTCCCGATCGTCGTCCCCACCATAGCGCGAATCCGCGACGCGCACAGGGCGGCGGCGGGCGGGGACGCCATTTGCCGTTGCGCCGGGTCGGCATTTTAACCGAGACTGCGCGTAACTGCGGGTGGAGAACGGACGGGGATGCTGATCGGCTTTTTGCTCAAGGGGATGCTGGTCGGCATTGTCATCGCCGTACCGGTCGGCCCGGTCGGCATCCTGTGCATCCGCCGAACGATCCTCGACGGCCGGCTCGCCGGTCTGTTTTCCGGGCTCGGCGCGGCGTCGGCGGACTCGCTGTTCGGCATCATCGCCGGCTTCGGGCTGACGGTGATCTCGGACTCGCTGTTCTACTATCAGGATTTGCTGCGCATCGGCGCGGCCGCCTTCCTGCTTTATATCGGGATCAGCTCGCTGATGGCCGACCCGGTGGCGCGCCGCCGGGAGAATGACGACCCGCACGGCCTGTTGGGCGATTTCGCCTCGACCTTCGCGCTGACCATCACCAACCCGGTGACGATCCTGTCGTTCCTCGCGATCTTCGGCGCCATCGGCTTTACCGGCGGGGAGGCGACGATGGGCCATGCCGCGATCCTCGTCGCCGGCGTGTGGTGCGGCTCGTTCCTGTGGTGGATCGGCTTGATCGCGGCCTCCGGGTTTCTGCGCCTGTCGTTCCAGCGCCAGCATCTGGTATGGATCAGTCGCGGCTCGGGCGGGGTGCTGGTCTTCGCCGGGGTCATGCTGATCGGCAGCCTGCTGTTGGAGCACGGCTGGATCTGACCCATGGTCTACCTGCCGCCGCATTTCACCGAGAGCGACGAGAAGGTGCTGCTCGCCCATGTCGAGCGGCACGATTTCGGTCTGCTGGTCACCAAAGGCGGCGAGCTGATCGCGAGCCAGGTGCCGCTCCTCGTCGAGCGCCGCGACGGCCAGCTCTTCCTGATGGGCCACCTGGCGCTGCCCAACCCGCAATGCGCCGACCTCATGGCGGGCGGCGAGGCGCTGGTGATTTTCACCGGGCCGCACGCCTATATCTCGCCGTCCTGGTACGGCGCGCAGCCGGCGGTGCCGACCTGGAACTACGCCAGCGTCCATGCCTATGGCGCGGCGCGCGCCATCCGCGACAAGGATTGGCTCAACGATTTGCTGCGCCGCCTTTCCGAGCGCCACGAGGCGCGCGAGGCGAACCCGTGGCGCATGCAGGACCAGCCCGCCGCGTTTCTCGACGGCATGATGAACGGCATCATGGGGTTCGAGATCGCGATCGCCCGGCTCGAAGGCAAGTTCAAATTGAGCCAGAACCGCCCCGCCAGCGACCGGCCGCGCATCATCGCCGCGCTCGAAGCCCGCGACGACGCCGATTCGCACGGCGTTGCCCGGCTGATGCGGGAGCGAGAAGCCAAGTAGCGTCGCCTGTCGTCCCGGCGAAAGCCGGGACCCACCCATCAACTGTCACTGGCGCCG
>JASHUW010000091.1 GCA_030039815.1 Alphaproteobacteria bacterium | reverse complement strand
AAGGCGCCGACCGCCGGCATCGCCATGGGCCTCATTCTCGAAGGCGAATACCGGCAGCATTTCATGCTGCACTATAACTTCCCTCCCTACTCCACCGGCGAGGCGGGGCGCATGGGATCACCCGGTCGGCGCGAGATCGGCCACGGCAAGCTCGCCTGGCGTGCGGTGCACCCGCTGCTGCCGTCAAAGGAAAGCTTCCCCTACACGATCCGGGTCGTCTCGGAGATCACCGAATCGAACGGCTCGTCGTCGATGGCCTCGGTGTGCGGCGCGTCCCTTTCGCTGATGGACGCGGGCGTGCCGTTGAAGCGGCCGGTCGCCGGCATCGCGATGGGCCTGATCAAGGAGGAGGAAGGCTTCGCCGTCCTCTCCGACATCCTGGGCGATGAGGACCATCTCGGCGATATGGACTTCAAGGTCGCGGGCACCAGCGAGGGTGTCACCGCGCTGCAGATGGACATCAAGATCACCTCGATCACCGAGGAGATCATGCGCATCGCCCTCGACCAGGCGAAGGACGGGCGGGCGCATATCCTTGGCGAGATGGCGAAGGCATTGACCGGCGCACGCGACGAAGTCAGCGACAACGCGCCGCGCATCACCACCATGTCGATACCCAAGGACAAGATCCGCGAGGTCATCGGCTCGGGCGGCAAGGTGATCCGGGAGATTGTCGAGACCACGGGTGCCAAGATCGATATCGACGATGATGGCACGATCAAGATCGCCGCGACCGCCGCGGAGTCGGCGAAGGCGGCGATCGACTGGATCAAGGGCATCGTCGCCGAGCCCGAGCAGGGCATTATCTACAACGGCAAGGTCGTGAAGGTCGTCGATTTCGGCGCCTTCGTGAACTTCCTCGGCTCGCGCGACGGGCTCGTCCATATCAGCGAGTTAGCGCAGCACCGAGTCGGCAAGGTGGCCGATGTCGTCAAGATCGGCGATCAGGTCAAGGTCAAGGTGCTGGGCTTTGACGATCGCGGCAAGGTCAAGCTGAGCATGCGCCAGGTCGACCAGCAGACCGGCGAGGATCTCGGCAACCAGCGGCGCCCGCAGGAGCAGCCGGCTCCGGCCGGCGCGGCGGCTAAATGACAATAGGGCGGCTGCTCTATTGTCATCCCGGCCCACGGGTGCGGCCTGCGGTCGGCCCGAGGATAAACTCCGACCGGGACCCATGTTTCCGCCCCTCGGGCGACTGAAGTATGGGCCCCGGCTTTTGCCGGGGAGCGTTCCCGGGTGTTGAACCTTCCTCCTGTCATCGGGCATCGTGGCGCCGCCGCCTATGCGCCGGAAAACACGCTTGCCGGCTTCCGCGCCGCGAAAGCGCTCGGCTGCGCCTGGGTCGAGTTCGATGTCCGGCTGACCGCCGACAGCGCCCCCGTCGTCTGTCATGACGATGCGCTGTTGCGCACCACGGGCGCGCGCGGTCGTATCTCCAAGCTGTCCTTGGCAGCGACGCGACAGCTCGACGCCGGGAGCTGGTTTGGGCCGGGCTTCGCCGGCGAAGGCCTGCCTACCCTCGACGAGGTGCTGGCGCTGTGTCGCGGTATCGGGCTCGGCGCCAATATCGAGATCAAGGCGGAGCGCAGCCGCGGCCCGGCGACGGTAGCCGCCGTCGCCGATTGCCTGGCGCGTCTCACCGAAAACCTGCCGCCGGTCCTTATCTCGAGCTTCCTCGCCGACGCAATCAAAGAGGCGGGGAGTTTGATACCGGAAATCCCGCGCGGGATGCTGTGGCGGCGGCTTCCGCGCACCTGGCGAAGTGTCGCCGCGCAACTCGGCTGCGCGACGATACATTGCGGCCAAGCGGATCTGACCAGGAAGGAAGCGGCGGAGGTATGCGACGCCGGCTATGAGCTGCTTGCTTACACGGTCAACGACGCGGCGCGGGCACGGGAGCTCTTCGCCTGGGGCGTCGCTTCCGTTTTCTCCGACGCACCCGATATAATATCACACGCGGCGGCCTAGAACCGGCCAGCTGCAAGGGGAGTACGTTGTTGCGACCGCTTATTCCGCTGGTGATTTCCGGCCGCGAGGTGCTGCCGCTGGTCGAGGGCGGCAAGGGCATCTCGGTGTCGAACGGTGAAAGCTCGGGTGCGTGGGCGGCATCCGGCGCTGTCGGCACGTTTTCCGGCGTCAACGCCGACAGTTTCGACGAGTCCGGCAGCCCGATTCCGCAAATCTATCATGGTCGCACGCGGCGCGAGCGGCACGAGGAGCTGATCGCTTACGCGATCGCCGGCGGCATCCACCAGGCGCGCGTCGCGCACGAGAAGTCGAACGGCGAAGGTCGCATCCACATGAACGTACTGTGGGAGATGGCTGCCGCCGAGAAAGTGCTGCACGGCGTGCTCGAAGGCGCGCGCGGGCTGATCCATGGCGTAACCTGCGGCGCCGGCATGCCCTATCGCATCGCCGAGATCTGCGCGCGCTATGGCGTCTACTACTACCCGATCGTGTCGTCGGCGCGTGCCTTCCGGGCGCTGTGGAAGCGAGCCTACCACAAATTCCAGGAGTGGCTGGGCGGCGTCGTCTACGAGGACCCCTGGCTCGCCGGCGGCCATAACGGGCTGTCGAACAGCGAAGACCCGCAACGGCCCGAGGAGCCCTATCCGCGGGTGCGCGAGTTGCGCAGCCTGATGAACGAGTTCGGGATCGGTTCGACACCGATCTTCATGGCCGGCGGCGTCTGGTATCTGCGCGAATGGGAGGAGTGGATCGACGACCCCGAGGTTGCGCCCATTGCCTTTCAGTTCGGCACAAGGCCGTTGCTGACCCAGGAAAGCCCGATCTCGGACGCCTGGAAGAGAAAGCTGCTGACGCTCAAGGAAGGGGACGTCTACCTCAATCATTTCAGCCCGACCGGGTTCTATTCGTCCGCGGTGCGGAACCGCTTTCTTGGGGAATTGCAGCAGCGTGCGGAGCATCAGGTTGCGTACACCGTCGAGCCGATCGGCGAACACGTTGCAGAGTTTCATGTCGGCGCGCGCGGTCGCTCGGTATATCTGACTGCATCCGACCGGGCCTCGGCCGAGCGCTGGGTCGCCGAAGGCTTTACCGAGGCGCTGCGCACCCCCGATTCGACGCTGATCTTCGTCACCCCGCCGCAGGCCTATGCGATTCGCGCCGACCAGATCAATTGCATGGGGTGCCTCAGCGCCTGCCAGTTTTCGAACTGGGCGCAGACCGAAGCCGGCACCACCGGACGCAAGGCCGACCCGCGCAGCTTCTGCATTCAGAAGACGCTGCAGAAAATCTGCCATTCCGACGACATAGAGACCGAGTTGATGTTCGCCGGCCACAACGCCTATCGTTTCGCATCGGACCCATTCTACGCCAACGGCTATATCCCCACGGTAAGGGAGCTGATCGACCGCATCATTACCGGCGACTGACACCGAATCGCAACGTTGCGCTTTATTTTCGGCTAAACGCTTACTATATCTCGCGGATGGACATCGTTTCGCCTGCTCCGATCATTCTTGCGCGCCTGCGCAGCGCCGGCTTGCGCCCGACCCGGCAGCGCCTGGCGCTCGCGCAGCTGCTGTTTAACGGCGGCGACCGTCACGTGACGGCCGAGCAGCTGCACGGCGAGGCCGCAACAGCGGCGATTCCGGTCTCTCTGGCGACGGTCTACAATACGCTGCACCAGTTCACCGAAGCCGGCCTCCTGCGCGAGGTGGTCGTCGAGCCCGGGCGGTCGTATTTCGACACCAACATCTACGACCACCACCACTTTTACTGCGAGTCGACCG
>JASHUW010000090.1 GCA_030039815.1 Alphaproteobacteria bacterium | reverse complement strand
ACGATCATGACAAGAAATCGCACGACCGCCCCGACGGGGCTGTGGACCCGCACCACGCGGGTACTCGGCAAATTGCTCGCCGGGATGGTATCGTCGGTCGAGGACGACCGGCGTCATACCGGGCGCACATGGAGCGGCTATCCGATCTTCCCCCCGTTCTAGAGGCGCACCGCAACCTTCACCGGAGACACCCGATGACAGACCGTGCCAAGCTTCCCCATGTCGAGGGGCAACTCAACTACATGGCCCCGATGGCCGAGCGCCCGCGCTACCTGGCTTACGTCCCCGAACAGGGCGAAGCGTACACCAACATGACCTACGACCCGCACACGATGCCGATCTACGACATGCGGCCGATCCAGCACGAGCTGGACCTCGACCGCGAGGGCTTCGGCCTGGTCGAGGTGCGCACCGCGGTCAAGGATTTGTGGGACGATGACGAGGTGCGCCGCGTCTATTACCCCGAGTGCGAGGCGTTCCTCAAAGAATACACGGGCGCCAGCCGCGTCTTTGTCTTCGACCATGTGCAGCGCCGCCGCGTCCCCGGCTCGCTCGGCGACCGTCGCGCGGCGGGCTTGCCGCGCCAGCCGGCGACCCGCGTCCATGTCGACCACACGGCGCGCTCCGGTCCGCAACGGGTGCGCGACCTCCTGCCGGACGAGGCCGACGAGCTGCTGAAGGGCCGGGTGCAGGTGATCAATCTGTGGCGGCCGACCAGGGGCCCGCTGCAGGACGCGCCGCTGGCGCTGTGCGATGCCCGCACCGTCGACGAGCACGACCTCGTGGCCTCGGACCTGGTCTACAAGGATCGCGTGGGCGAGACCTATTCGGTGACCTACAACCCGGCGCACAAATGGTACTACGCGCCGGAGCTGCGGCGCGACGAGGCGCTGCTGCTGAAGATCATGGACTCGAAGAACGACGGGCGCTCGCGGTTCATGCCGCACAGCTCCTTCACCGATCCGACGACCCCGTCCGACGCCTTCCCGCGCGAAAGCATCGAGCTGCGCACGCTGGTCTTCCACCCGAATTGACCCAGAGGGTCATCCCTGGGCTTGACCCGGGGATCTCGCGCTTCCGGGCGTGACCCGGAACATCCCGCCACGGCCGACAGCACGGCCCTGACGAGCGACCAGGAAGCTCCCCGTCCCTTGGGCGGGGAGCTTTTTCGTGTAGTCTCACGGCAACGGACCGACGGAGGAAACGCATGAAGGCGGTGCTGCTCACCGGGCATGGCGGGATTGACAAGCTCGTTTACGGCGATGCGCCCGATCCGGTCGCCGGGCCGGGCGACGTCGTCGTCGACATCCGCGCCGCCAGCATCAACGCGGCCGACTACAAGATGCGCTTGGGCGGCGGCCATTACGCCGCGGGCAACCTCAAATTCCCGCACATTCTCGGCCGCGACTTCTCGGGCGTCGTCAGCGCGGTCGGGCCAGGCGCCGACCTCAAGGTCGGTGACGAGGTGGTCGGCGTCACCATCCCCGGCACCGAGGGCGCCTATGCCGAGAAGATCGCGATCAAGGCGGCGATCATCGCCAAGAAGCCGACGAAATTGAGCCACGCCGAGGCGGCGGCGATGGCGCTCACCAGCCTCACCGCGCTGTGGGCGCTCGAAGACACGGCGAAACTCAAGAAGGGCGAGACGGTGCTGATCCAGGGCGGCGCCGGCGGGGTCGCCGGGTTCGCGATCCAGCTCGCCAAGCATATCGGCGCGCACGTCATCACCACCGCGAGCGCCAAGAACCACGATTACGTCAAGAAGCTCGGCGCCGACCGGATCATCGACTACCAGAAGGACGACTTCACCCAGCTTGGCCGCGTTTGCGACGTGGTGTTCGACACGGTCGGCGGCGAGGTGCAGGTGCGCTCCTATGAGGTGCTGAAGCCAGGCGGGCGGCTCGTATGGATCGCCGCCGCGCCCGCCGGGTTCAAGCCGAGCCGCGACGATGTCCAGGTGCTGCGCCCCAAGGTCGACCGCGACCGCGCGCATCTCGACCGCATGGCCGAGTTGCTCGCGGCGGGCGCGGTCTGGCCGCCGGCGATCACCCGCTATAAGCTCAGCCAGGCGGCCGAGGCGCACCGCGTCAGCGAGGGTCGGCACTTGCAGGGCAAGCTGGTGCTGGAGGTGGGCTCATAAGCACCCTATAGCCGCTTCCCGGCGAAAGCCGGGACCCACCTGTCGACCACTCGAGCGGCGGAAGAATGGGCCCCGGCTTCCGCCGGGGAGCGATTGAAATTGTTCCGTGGGTCTGAGACCGTAGACGGCAATTCGACAACGGAGGGAACCATGGCAGGCAACGGACAGATGATCATCGACCTCGACCGCAAGCGGATGACCGCGATGGCCGAGAAGGACATCAGGACCCTGAACGAGATCATCTCCGACGATCTCGTCTACACCCATTCCTCCGCCCGGCTCGACACCAAGCAGAGCCTGATCGGCAACATGGAATCGGGGTCGACCGTCTACACCTCGGTGGTGCCGTCGAACGTCAAGGCGCAGGATTTGGGCGACACGGTGGTGCTGACC
>JASHUW010000089.1 GCA_030039815.1 Alphaproteobacteria bacterium | reverse complement strand
CAAGGGGAATTGAGCCCCGGCGGCAACGGGCTCCCTGCGTCCTTCGAGGCTCAGCTTCGCTCCTCAGGATGAGGAAATGCCAGCGGGCGGCATCCCGGAGGTTCCTCATCCTGAGGTGCCCGTGAAGCGACCGTCAGGTCGATTCGAGGGCCTCGAAGGACCACCCCAGCCAGTCGCATAGCGCGCGACCCATCACCAGTTCCAAGTCAGCGCCCTTGAGCCATGGCAATTCCTCGGTGAATAGCGTCACTGCCTCGCGGTAGGTGCAGGGGATGCCGGTCATGTCGGTGCCCCACAGGAAGCGGCGCGGGCCGAACGCGTCGAACACCTGTTCCAGGAACGGGTGCAGCCGGCGATAGGGATAGGGCTCGCTCGAATAGCGCGGCAGCGCCGAGGCCTTGGCTGCGATATTGGGCCATCGCGCGAGGGCAAGCAGGCTCGATAGGTCGCCGAACGCCGCCTCGTCCTTGGCGTCGCGCACCAGCGCGAGGTGGTCGATGACGAAGCGCATGCCGGGGTGGCGCTCGGCGAGCCGGCCCAATTCGGGCAGCAAACCGGGGATCGACACCATCGCCGGCAGCCCCGCGTGCTCGGCGGCCTGCCACAACCAGTCGCCTTCCGGCTCGGTGAACAGCGCCCGCGCCCCGGCGCCCGCGGTGGTGACGCGAATGCCGAGCATGCCTTGCTGTTCGCGCCAATGGTCGAGCGCGCGGGGGTCGGGCCTATCGAGCGGCGGCCGGCCCATCACCGCGAATCTGTCGGGATGCGCCGCGGCCGCTGCGAGCGCGAGGTCGTTGCGGTCGCCCTCCCAGGACGGCGGCACGATCACCGCGCGGTCGACCCCGGCCGCCGCCATCTCGGCCAGCAAGTCGTCCTTGGAAAACGGCGCCGGCCGGTGCGCGCGGTGCGCGTGCCCCTTGGGCCACGGCCGCGCCGGCGTGTCCGCGCCCCAGATATGCACCTGCGCGTCGACGATCAGCATGGTGTTGCCTCCTGCCGCGATGGCGGCATGAGCCTGGCGCGCTTGTCAATCCTTCGGGGTTCTGTTTCGATCGCGAGGCGCCGGCAAAGCCGGGGGAGGACATGCCCGACTCGATCATCACCGATACCGCGACCAAGATTTTCCAGGACCTTTGCGAGCCCGACGTGGTCAACAAGGCCGAGAAGGGCGAGTGGCCGACGGCCTTGTGGGATGCGCTCGAAGAGTCCGGCCTGCCGCTGACCTGGGTTTCCGACGAATATGGCGGCGCCGGCGCGGAGCTCGCCGACGGGTTCGCGGTCTTGCGCGTCGCCGGCCGTTTCGCGGCGCCGGTACCGCTCGCCGAGACCCTGCTCGCCGGGTGGCTGCTGGAACAGGCGAAAATCGGTTCGTTGAAAGGGCCGATGACGATTGCCCCAGTCCATGAAGACGGCAACATCACCGTCTCCGCCGACGGCAAACTCTCCGGCCGCGCCCGGCATGTGCCGTTCGCCCGCGACGCCCATCACATCGCCGTTCTCGCGACGCGCGGCGGCGCGCCGGTCGTCGCGGTGGTCGACGCCAAGGCGGTCACCATCTCGCCCGGTGTCGGCCTTAGCGGCGAGCCGCGCGACACGGTGGCTTTTGACGGTGCGAGCGCGCTCGCCGTCGCACCGGCGCCCGGGCTCGACGCGGCGAAGCTTACCTTGATCGCCGCCGCGGCGCGCGCCCAGCAAATGGCCGGCGCGCTCGAACGCATCCTCGACCAGTCGGTGACCTACGCGATGGACCGCGTCCAGTTCGGCCGGCCGATCGCCAAGTTCCAGGCGGTGCAGCAAAACCTCGCGGCCTTGGCGGGCGAGGTCGCCGCCGCCAGCGCGGCGGCCGACGGCGCCGCCGAGGCGCTCGCCGCGCACGGCATCGCCAGCGACATCACCGCCGCGGAAGTCGCCATCGCCAAACTGCGCGTCGGTGACGCCGCCGGTACCGGCGCGGCGATCGCGCATCAGGTGCACGGCGCGATGGGTTTCACCTACGAGCACACGCTGCACCATTCGACGCGGCGCCTCTGGGGCTGGCGCGAGGAATTCGGCAACGAGACGCTATGGGCCGAGCGCCTCGGGCGCATGGTCGCCGCCGCCGGCGCCGACGAGTTGTGGCCGTTTGTCACCCGGGGATCGTGAGAGGCTCGACGTGAAAAGCTCGTCACGAGATCAGTTTACTCTCGTCGCCCCCGCGCAGGCGGGGGCCCAGGGGCGGCGTCTCGGCGCTTGCCCCGGATTCCCGCCTTCGCGGGAAAGACGACATTGAATTCTCCTGACCTTCTGGTCGGGCTTTGAGGAAGTGCACATGCAGAACACCTTCCAATTCGATCCAGCCGATCTGCCGCCCGAGTGCAAGGAGTTACGCCGGGAGGTTCGTGCGTTCCTCAAGCAGGAGATCGAGGCCGGCACGTTCAGCCCAAGCGGCAAGCGTGGCGACAACGCCGCGCTGTTCGCGAAAAAGGTCGGCGCCAAGGGCTGGATCGGCATGACCTGGCCCAAGGAATATGGCGGCCACGGCCGCACCCAGCTCGAACGCTATGTCGTCACCGAGGAGATGCTGGCGCACCGCGCGCCGACCCGCCACTACTCGACCGCCGATCGCCAATCCGGCCCGGTGATCCTGCGCTACGGCCAGGAGGAGGTGAAGAGGAACATCATCCCGCGCATCGTCTCGGGCGAATTGTGCTTCTGCATCGGGCTTTCCGAGCCGAATTCCGGCTCCGACGTCTTCGCCGCCTCGACCCGCGCGACCAAGACCGATGGCGGCTGGCTGGTCAACGGCCGCAAAATCTGGACCTCGAACGCGCACAATTCCGATTACATGATCGCGCTGCTGCGCACCTCGCCGCGAACCAAGGAAAACCACCGGCACGGGCTGACGCAGTTCCTCGTCGCGCTGAAAACGAAGGGGATCACGACGCGGCCGATCATCAACCTGACCGGCGGCCACGAGCGCTCGCATTTGGAG
>JASHUW010000088.1 GCA_030039815.1 Alphaproteobacteria bacterium | reverse complement strand
CTTGATGACGTTCGCCCCCGCCGTCGCCATCAGCAGCGTCGCATACGGCCCCTGATAGACCTGCCCGAAATCGAGCACGGTAACGCCGGCGAGCGGCATGTTTTTCCTTGTTGTCATTCCGGGATGCCCGAAGGGCAGGCCCGGAACCCATGCGCACAGACGCCGCGGAGAACCGAATGGCGTCCGCGGTTCAGAGGGATCGGACTGCGTTCATGGGTTCCGGGTTCGCGACTGCCTCGCGCCCCGGAATGACAACCGGACATGCTACCGCCCCTTGAACCCGCGCGGCGGGCGCTTTTCGGCGAAGGCGCGGGCGGCTTCCTGGAAGTCTTCGGTCAGATAAAGGCGGAACGGCGCGGCCATGAAGGTCGCTTCCTTGACCAGGCGCTCCATGTACCAGCGCCGCGTGCGCACCGTGCTGCGCACCGACAGCGGCGGGTTTTTCGCGACCTGTGCGGCCAGCTCCTTGGCCACTTCCAGTACCTCACCCTGCGGCGCGATGCGGTTGAAGAGGCCGGCCGCCATGCCTTCCTCGGCGGTGAAGAAGCGCCCCGTCAGAGCGATCTCGTCGCCGAACGCGGCGGCCGCGCGATAGTGGAACAGCGCCCAATAGCGCGACGCGCCGAGCCCGCGCGAGGTCTCGGTCAACTGAAACCGCGTCCCCGCCTCGGCGACGATCAGGTCGCATTCGAGGGTGAGGCCCAGCGCCAGCCCCAGCACATAGCCGTGCACCGCGGCGATCACCGGCTTCCAATTGACCGAGCGGGTCAGCAGATCGGCCGAATTGGTGCCCCAGCCTTGCGGCCCGCCCAGCTTCTCGAACTCGTCGCGGCTGCGCAATTGCCGCTGATGTACGTCGGCGCCCGACGAGAAGGCACGGCCCTTGCCGCAGAGGATCGCCACCTCGGCCTCGGGATCGAGGTCGAAGCGCCGCAGCGCCTCGGCGAGCTGCGCCACCACCTCGTCGCTGACCGCGTTCAATTTTTCCGGCCGGTTCAGCGAGATGATCGCGACGCGGTCGGCGCATTCGTAAAGGACAAGATCTTCCGCCACCGCTTCCTCCCGCAGCTCTGCGTCATGCGCGGAAAAGCTTGCGGGGGAAGGGGCGGGCTGTCAACGCCGGCTCGGGCGCATCAGCCCGTCGCTTCCGCGAGCCAGCGCTCGTCGCGCGCCGAGGGCCGCCGCGCGAGGCGCATCTTGAGCCGTTCCGCGGCCTTGGCGTGTTCGCCGGCGCGCAGGCAGGCGACGATATAGGTGTCCTCGAACACCTCGCGCTGGGCGTGGCTGCCGCCGATCCGCGGCAGGTCGGGCAGCGCCTCGCCGAGCCGCGCGGCCGCGGTCTTGTAGTCGCCGGCGGCAAACGCCGCTGCCCCGGCGCACAGCAGCGGCACGACCGGGCCTTGCGGCAGGCGTCCCGCGGCAAGCCGCTCGCGGCATTGGGCGATGCGGATTTCCGTGAGTTCGCCGCTCTCGGCCAGCGCCGCGTGCACGTCGCCAAAGTGGATGCCGGCCTGGGAGAAATACTGACGGGCCAGCGCCGCGGGCTCGGCCCAGCCATCGAGCGGGGCACCGGCCTCGTAAATCCGCCAGCGCCACAGCAATGACGCCGTGTCCGCCAGGTTGAACAGCGGCGGCGCGTGCGATACCGCCGGCCGGATCGCGTCGGCGTAGAGCGCGCGGGCGCGCTCGGCATTGCCCCGCGCCAATTCGAACAGCGCGAGGTGCCACGAGATATGGCAATGCAGCTGGCTTTCGCGCGCATAGCCTGGCAGCCACGCCGCGACAAACGCGGCGCCGCGCTCCGGATCGCCCGCCTCGTAATAGCCGTGCGCGCGGGCATGCGCGGCGAAGGCGTTGCGCGGGTTGCCGGCGAGCGCGCGCTCGACTTCGGCGGCGCCGCGGTCGATGTCGCCCAGCTCGATGCGCGCCCAGCCGAGATAGGTGAGGAACCACCAATCCTCGCCCCAATGCCGCGCCAGGCTTTCGAGCAGCGCCAGCTGCGCCTCGTGGTGGTCGATCCGCCCGCTGAACCCGAGCAGGCCGAAGACGCCGAGCGCCAGCCCCAGCACCAGCCCGTCGCGCGGATAATCGGCGATGTGCTCTTCGAGGAGCGCCATCGCCTGCGGCCCGTTGCCGTCGATCGCCAGCGCGACCGTTTCGATGTGGTGGGCCTCGCGCGGCGTGACCCGATTCGCGAGGGTGCGAGCCGCGGCGGCCGCGGCTTTCGCCTCGGGGACGCGCGCCTGCACCTGGCAAAGTCGCGCTCGGGCGATATGCGCCAGCGCGAAATCCGGATCGGCGGCGAGCGCCCGGTCGAACAGCGCCTCGGCCCCGGCATTGGCCGACAGCATCAGATCGACGGCGGCGACGTAGTCGGCAGCCGCGGCGTCGCTGGTCGTGCTGAGCGGAAGGCCGAAGCGGTCGTCAAGCGGCATTGGGTCGTCTCGCGGCTGCGGTCAGAATGACGTAAAGCTTACGGCCGGGATGCGGGCAAAGCCAGGGGCGCTCCGACGAAGTTTCGCCCCTGAGCCGTCATGATGCGGTAGACTGCTGTTCAACCGCGTCACGCGGGAACCCGGAGCAATCCGTGATGCCGAGACGAACAGAGGAAGGCTGGGGCGACGGCGTGGCGGCGAATTTTGAACCCTCTCCGGGCGCGCTCGCCGAGGTTCTCGAAACGATCGGCGACGCGGTCTATGCCATGGATCGCGACGAGCGCATCCTGTTCGCCAACCGCCGCGCGCTCGAATTATGGGGCAAGACGATCGACGATGTCGTCGGCCGGCGGTTGCTCGAGGTGTTTCCGGGCATCGCCGATGGCGAACCCTATCGCGCCTACCGTTCGGTTTTTGCCAGCGGCCAGCCCGAGCGGCTCGAAACCGTCGCCCCGGCGCTCGGGCGCTGGATCGAGCTCGATGTCCGTCCGGCGCCGCATGGCGGGCTCGTCGTCGTATTTCGCGACATTGACGCCCGCAAGCGCGGGGAAGCCGCGCTGCGCGACAGCGAGGAGCGCCTGCGGCAGGCGAACGAGCTGCTGGAGCACCGCGTGGTCGAGCGCACCGCCGAGCTCGAAACCGCCAACCGCCGGCTCGCGGCGCAGATCGAGGATCGCGAGCTTGCCGAAGCCCAGTTGCGTCAGAACCAGCGTCTCGAGGCGATCGGCCAGCTCACCGCCGGCATCGCGCACGACTTCAACAATCTGCTGACCTCGATCATCGGCAATATCGAGCTGGTGGAGGCACGTCCCGGCCTGCTCGACGAGCGGGGCCGCCGGTTGCTGGCGGCGGCGCACGCCGCCGCCGCCCGCGGCGCCAGCCTGACCGCGCAGCTGCTGGCGTTCTCGCGCCAGCAGCGGATGAACCCGGAACCGCTCGACCTCAATCGCGTGATCGCCGGCATGTCGGCGCTGCTCGACAGCACGATCGGGGCCGCGATCGCGATCGAAACCCGCGCGGCGCCGGATTTATGGTCGGCGCTTGCCGATGCCGCGCAGATTGAGCTCGTCTTGCTCAATCTGGTGATCAACTCGCGCGATGCGATGCCTGAGGGCGGCACGATCGTCATCTCGACCGGCAATGTGACGCTCGGCGCGCCGCAGCGCCCCCATGAACCGCAGCCCGGCGATTACGTGGCGGTCTCGGTCGCCGACAGAGGGATCGGGATCGCCGCCGACATCATCGACAAGGTGTTCGACCCGTTCTTCACGACCAAGGAAATCGGTCGCGGCTCGGGGCTTGGCTTGTCGCAGGTGCTGGGCGTCGCGCAGCAGCTTGGCGGCGGGGTGCGCCTCGACAGCGCGCCGATGGCGGGGACGGTCGTCACCGTCTTCCTGCCGCGCGTCGAAATCGTCGTCGCCGACCCCGTACGGCGCGCCAGGACCGCGCACCGGCATCGCGCGGTCGCGCGGCCGGTCGGCGGCATCCTCCTGGTCGATGACGACCCCGATGTGCGGGCAGTCGCCGCAGCGATGCTGCGCGACGCCGGGCACACGGTCATCGAAGCCGGCAGCGGCGGCGCAGCGCTCGAACAGCTCGATGCGGAGGCCTCGCGCATCGACCTCTTGATCGCCGATCTGGCGATGCCGGGGATGAACGGCTTCGAGCTTGCCCGCGCCGCGCGGCAGGAGCGGCCCGACCTGCCGGTCCTCTTCGTCACCGGCTTTGCCGACATGGCGCAATCCGAAGAAAGCCGGCACGAAACCGTGTTGCAGAAGCCGTTCTGCGCCGAGGAGCTGACCGCCAAGGTCGCCGAGGCGCTGGGCTAGCCCTCACCTCATCTGTGGGACCACCAAAAACAGATCGGTGTCCTCGGTCTTCTCGCCGGCGGCGGTGATCAGCGCGTGCGCCTGGCCGCGGTGATGGGTCTGGTGATTGAAGAAATGCGTCACCAGCAGCCGGTAAGGGGCCGACACCTCGCGCTGCGCCGCGCCGCTGAACCAGGTCATGTCGCGCGCGAGATAGCCATCGTCGACGCGCTTGGCCCAGTCCTCGATCTTCGCGTCGGCCTCGACCCGCTTCGCGCACAGCTCATCCCAATCGACCAGCATGTGACCACTTTCCTTGATCGGGGTCGTCGGCCGCTCCCAGCCGTCGAAGCGGCTCATCCACTGGCCGTCGCCCCACAGAATATGCACGAGCGTCGCATGCAGCGAGCCCCAGAACGCGCCGCGATCGCGCCGCCGCTCGGCGTCCGACAGCCGGTTCGCCGCCGCGTAGAGGCGCCGGTTCATTTCGCTGTTATAGGCCGCCATGGTGCGGACATAGGCGGGGGTGATCATCGGCTCCATCTCCCTTCCTTGTCATTCCCGCGCGAGCGCGAACCCATGAATAGAGGCTCTGACCTGACTTGGCACCGTCCCATTCATGGGTTCCGGCTCTCCGCTTCACTGCGGCCGGAATGACAGAGTTTGTTTGCCCGAGGGGGCTTCAGGCTGCAATCTTGATTCGGGTCAACCAAGGGGTGGACCAAGGGGAGGTACCGATGCCTGAAGGACAACGGCCGAAGCCGCAGCCGACGCCCGAGACGCAGCATTTCTGGGACGGCACCAAGGCCGGCGAACTGCGTCTGCAGCGCTGCGCCTCGTGTAGCAAGGTGTATTTTCCGCCGCGCCCGTTCTGCCCCGCCTGCGCCTCGCGCGAGGTCGGCGTCTTCACCGCCAGCGGCAAGGGGCGGCTCTATAGCTATGTGATCCATCACCGCCCGGTGCCGGGCTTCACGCCGCCTTACGCGATCGCGGTCGTCGAGCTGGATGAGGGGCCGCGCATGATGACCAACATCACAGGTTGCCCGCAAACGCCGGAGGCGTTGGTGCTCGACATGCCGGTCGAGGTCGCCTTCGAGAGGCTCGACGACGACATCACGCTGCCCCTGTTCCGCCCGGCGAAAGGCTGACCCATGACCGGAAGACGCAACGATGTCGCCATTGTCGGGGCCGCCGAGACCACGGAACTCGGCCGCATCCCGAACCTGTCGCAGATCGGCCTCCATGCCGACGCCGCGCTCAACGCGATGAAGGATGCCGGCCTCACCCCGAAGGATATCGACGGCGTCGCCACCGCCGGCGAAACCCCGACGACGATCGCGCATTACCTCGGCATCACCCCGAAATGGGTCGACGGCACCGCGGTCGGCGGCTGCTCGTTCATGATCCATGTCCGCCACGCGGCGGCCGCGATCGAGGCCGGGCTCGCCAAGACCATCCTCATCACCCACGGCGAGAGCGGCCGCTCCGGCATCGCGCGCTCGCGGCCGGCGGTGTCGCCCGGCAGCCTGCAGGGTCAGTTCGAGCTGCCCTACGGCCCGATGGGGCCGCCGACGCTCTTCACCATCCCGGTGCTGCGCTACATGAAGACCTATGGCATCACCGAGGAGCAGCTGGCGATGGTCGCGGTCGTGCAGCGCGAATGGGCGGCGAAAAACCCGCGCGCGACGTTCCGCGATCCGATTACCGTCGACGACGTGCTGAACTCGCGGATGATCGCCTATCCGTTCCGCCTCTTGATGTGCTGCCTCGTCACCGATGGCGGCGGCGCGCTGATCCTCACCGCCGCCGAGCGGGCCAAGGACTTCCCGCGAAAGCCGGTCTACCTGCTCGGCACCGGCGAGAGCGTCGAGACCCCGATGGTCTCGCAGATGGAGGATTTCACCTCGTCGCGCGCCTTCCGCGTCGCCGGCCCGACCGCCTTCGAGGAGGCCGGCATCACCCACGCCGATGTCGATCACCTGATGATCTACGACGCCTTCGCGCATCTGCCGCTCTACGGGCTCGAAGACCTCGGCTTCTGCAAGAAGGGCGAGGCGGCCGCCTTTATCGGCGAGCGCAACACCGCGCCCCCGTCATCCAGCGCAAAGGCTGGCAGGCTGCCGCTCAACACCAATGGCGGCGGGCTCAGTTACATGCACTCGGGCATGTACGGCATGTACGCGCTGCAGGAGAGCGTGCGCCAGATGCGCGGCATCGCCCCGGCCCAGGTGCCGGGCGCCAAGATCAGCGTCTGCCACGGCGTCGGCGGCATGTTCGCCGCCAGCGGCACGGTGATCATGACAAACGAAGAAGGCATTTGAGGCGATGTCCTTGTGACTGAAGCCATCTCATATTTTCGCCTCTCCCGGGCTTGACCCGGGGGTCTACGAATAGCTTCAACCTAATCGTGGATGGCCGGTCACCCCCGGACTTGATCCGGGGGCCGGCCAAGGGGAAGGGGGAAGGCGGAATGAAGATTTTGTCGGCGGCGCTCTGCTGCCTGGCGGCGATCGCGGTGTGGCCGCAGGCGCAGGCGGCGCAGACTTACTCGAACGTCTTCGACTACTGCGCCGCCATCGGC
>JASHUW010000087.1 GCA_030039815.1 Alphaproteobacteria bacterium | reverse complement strand
ACGGTAGACGGCGCGCCGCTTGACCCGCGCTTTGACCTGAAGCGGCTGTCGCCGACCGGGTTCGAATGGACCTATGAGGGCAACGGCCCGGCGCAGCTTGCGCTGGCGCTGCTCGCCGACCATCTCGACGACGATGGCGAGGCGCTGCGGCTTTACCAGCCGTTCATGCGCGCCGTCGTTGCCGATCTCGACAATTCCTGGGAGCTGACCTCCGCGGACATCGACGCGGCGCTGAAGGATATCGGGGGATGAAGCGGACCTATCACGGCTCCTGCCATTGCGGCCGCGTCAGGTTTGAGGTCGACGCCGATCTCGACCACGTGCGGGTGTGCGACTGCTCGATCTGCCGGCGCCGCGGGGCGCTCAATTTTCGCGTGCCGCCGGAGGATTTCCGGCCGCTGACGCCGATTGAAGACCTCGCGCTCTATACCTTCCACACTCATACCGCGCGCGACTATTTCTGTCCGACTTGCGGCATCCAGCCGTTCCGCCGCCCGCGCACCGATCCGTCGGTATGGACGATCAATGTCCGCTGCCTCGAAGGCGTCGACCTCGATGCGATCCCGATCCGCCGCGTCTTCGGCAGCGAGTACCCGTGACCGCCTAGCCGCTTCGCGACCGAGCGGGTTTTCGCCCGGCCTCCGCCGGCTTATATTTGCCGTAAATTCGCCTTTCCAGGGGAGCGCGCCCGATGATGACCGCACGCCAGGAAGCCTTTCGCGCCGATTACCGGGCGCGCATTTCGCCCTGGTATTCGGGCCTCGCGCATGTCGTGGTGATCGCTTTTATCGGCATCCTGACGATCTGGTATGCGGCCCTGCATGTGCACAACCCGACTTGGGCCGAGTGGCTGGTGGTGCCGGCGACCTTCCTCGGCTGCAACCTTTTTGAGTGGGCGCTGCACCGCTTCCTGCTGCACCGCCCGGTGCCGGGGTTCATGGGCATCTACAAGCGGCACACGCTGGCGCACCACCAGTTTTTCACTGACCACGAGCCGACGATCGACAACGCGCGCGACTTTCGCATCACCTTCTTCCCGCCTTACGCCTTCACGACCTTCATCTGCATGTCGGCGGCGGGCGCCTATGCGCTCAGCCTCGTCTGGTCGGCGAATGCCGGTTGGCTGCTGGTCTGCACCACGGCCGGAATCTATCTCAATTACGAGCTCTTCCACTGGGGCTGCCACGTGAAGGACGACCACATCGTCCGCCATATCCCGTTCATGAACACAATCCGCCGTCATCACATCGCCCATCACAACCAGGCGATCATGATGGGCACGAACATGAACCTGACCTACCCGATCGCCGACTGGCTGTTCGGCACCAGCGATCTCGATCGCGGGCTGATCGGCCATATCTTCAATGGGTATGACAGCCGGTTCGTAAAGCGGAACCTCAAGAAGGCGCGCGCCACCGCCGCTGACTCGCGGCTCGGCCAGGCGGCGCGAAAGGCGGCCTGAGCGATGGCCCTCAACCTGCCGGAGCAGCACCTCAAGCGGTCGATGCCGTCGCTGATCGGCGGCATCTTTTCAGGCATCGTCGTCTTCGCGATCTGGCTGTTGCTGTTCGGCACCGGCAGCGTCGGGATGATCGTGCTGGGGCTGGTGATCTCGGCCGCGCTTGGCACCTGGATCCGGCTCGCCGATCTGTAGTTCTCCCACCCCGAAAGGGCCACCCCATGAAAATCACTGCGATCCGCACCGGCATCGTCAATTTGCCGGCCACCGAACCGCTGGCCGACGCCGCCGCCAATCCCCAGGGCAAGCGACCGATCGCCTGGGTCCGCATCGGCACCGATAGCGGCGCCGAGGGGATCGGCGTTGCCTATTTCGGCGGCGCGTTGACCGGTGCGCTGCGCCACGCGATCGACGAGTTGGGGGCGCTGCTCGTCGGTGACGACCCGCAGCTCACAGAGGCGGTCCATGCCAAGCTCAAAAATGCGGCCGGCGGCTCGGCCGGGCCCGGCGGCATCTACCACCTCGCGCTGTCGGCGCTCGACATCGCGCTGTGGGACATCAAGGCCAAGGCCGCCAATACGCCGCTGTGGCGGTTGCTCGGCGGCGGGCGCGACAAGGTGCCGACCTATGCCTCGGGCGCGCTGATGCGCGAATTGTCGCTCGATCGCGTCGTCAAGGCCGCCGCGACCTTGAAGGACCGCGGCTGGAAGGAGATGAAGACCCAGCTCGCGCTCCCCGGTGCGACGACGCCCAAGATCGAGGTCGAGCGCATGGTCAAGATCCGCGAGGCGATCGGCCCCGACATCAAGCTGATGTGCGACATCAACCAGCGTTGGCGGCCGGAACAGGCGGTCGACATCGGCAAGCGGGTCGAGGATGCCGGGGTGGGGCTCTTCTGGCTCGAGGACGTCACCACGGCCGACGATTATCCCGGCCTCGCGCGGGTTTCCGACGCGCTTTGCACGCCCGTCGCCGGCGGCGAATATGTCTGGGGCATCGTGCCGTTCCGCCACATGATGGAGGCGCGCTCGGTGGACGTGCCGATGGTCGACCTGGTGCGCGTCGGCGGCATCACCCAATGGCTCAAGGTCGCGGGCATGGCCGAGGCGTTCAACCTGCCGGTGGTCAGCCACCTGATCCCTGAGGTGCATGTGCACCTGATCGGCGCCGTGCCCAATGGGCTCACGGTCGAGTACATGCCGTGGCTCGGCATGATGTTCAAGGAGGTGCCGATGCAGCAGGACGGCATGCTGGCGATGCCGACCAAGCCCGGCCTCGGCATCGAGTTCGACGAAGCGACGCTGGAGAAGTACAAGGCTTAGGCGATGCGTCAAAATTTTCGCTGCCCCCGCGAAGGCGGGGGTCCAGGGCAACCGCTCCATCGGTCGCCCTGGGTTCCCGCTTTCGCGGGAATGACGATCATAGGATTGGGCCTGGCTCTTGCCGGCTGCCACGGCGGGACGCTCGACGCGATCTACCCCGGCACGCTTGGCCATGACCCGCCGCCTGCGGTCAACCTGCCGCCGCAGGATCAGGGGATGGAGCGGCGCTAGTCGTGAGGCTCGCCCTTATCGCCGCATGTCTTCTGGCGGTGCTGACCGTGCGGCCCGCCTGGGCCGAGCACGACCAGATCTTCGATCTGGGGCAAAAGGCCTCGGTGCCCAATGATATGACGTGGCGCGACGTGATGCGGCTCGTCTTTCCCGATTTGCGGCAGGAGCCGAGGGAGGACGGCCGGATCGGCGACTTCATTCACGGCGACGTCAGCATCCGGCCGATCGACAAGGAGGCGTTCGAGGACGATTGCGAGGCAGAGAAGTTGCGGATCGAGTATATCGAAACGGCGCGGGTGGAAATCTCCGGCAAGATGCGCGAGATCGTCGGCATCACCACCGAGGGTGATGCCTGTTTCGGCGCGCTGGCGCTGTTCGATGGCGGCGCGGACACCAAGCTGCTCGATGTCGTCAACATCCAGCAGGACCAGAATTACGGTTATGGCGACGGCTTTGCCCGTGAGCTTGGCCCCGACGGGCAACTCATCGTCGCCGACAGCTTTCACACGACGACCAGCAGCTCGCCTGATAATTATGTGCTGGTGCTGGCGACGGCCGATAAATTGTCCCTGATCGGCAATGTCGACGCGCACAGCGAGGTCGATTGCGACCGCCATCGCACGATCGCCGAAAATCCCTATGTCGTCGTCACGCCGGATTACGGCGCGTTCGACCGCATCACCGGCTACATCAAGCGGACCGTTCAGCCGGTCGGGGAGGATTGCCGCACGCCAACCCGCAGGCCTTCGGTTACCATCACCCGCACCGACTGGCGGTGGGACGCCGCCAAGAAAGCCTATGGGAGGGCCAGCCCATGAAGATCGCCTCGCTACAGACCGACATCGTGCTGCTGCCCAATGACGAGCCGCTCGCCGGGTTTTCCGAGAACCCCAACGCCAAGAATCCGATCGTCACGCTGCGCCTGCGCACCGATGACGGCATCGAGGGGCTGGGCGTCTGCTATTTCGGTGGCGCGATCACCAGGACCTTGCGCCACGCGGTCGATGAGCTGGGCGCGCTGATCATCGGCGACGATCCGCTCAGCCTCGAAGGCATCGCCGCGAAATTGCGCGCCGCCGCGGGCTCCGCCGGCCCCGCCGGCGTCCTGACGATGGCGATGTCGGCGATCGACGTCGCGCTGTGGGACATCAAGGGCAAGGCGCTCGACATGCCGCTGTGGAAGCTGCTGGGCGGCGGACGCGGCAAGATCGCGACCTACGCCTCGGGCGCGCTGCGGCGGGGGCTGAAGCTGGAAGAGGCGGTGACCGCGGCCGGCCGGCTGCGCGAGAAGGGCCATCGTCAGACCAAGATGCAGCTGGGGTTGCCGGGCGTCACCAGCCCGGCGCGCGAGGTCGAGCAGGCCAAGCTGATCCGCGAGGCCTGCGGCCCCGATATGGATTTGATGTGCGACATCAACCAGCGCTGGTGGCCCGAGCAGGCGATCGATATCGGCCGCCGGGTCGAGGATGCCGGGGTCGGGCTGTTCTGGCTCGAGGACGTGACGACGCATGACGACTATGCCGGGCTCGCCCGCGTCGCGGATGCGCTCTCGACCCCCGTCGCCGGCGGCGAATACCTCTATGGCATCGTCCCGTTCCGCCACATGCTGGAGCATCGCTCGGTTGACATCGTGATGATCGACCAGGTGCGCTCCGGCGGTATCACGCCGTGGCTCAAGATCGCCGGCATGGCCGAGGCGTTCAACCTGCCGGTCGTCAGCCACGGCGTGCCGGAAATCCACGTGCACCTCGTCGGCGCGGTGCCGAACGGGCTGACCGTCGAATACATGCCGCGCCTGTTCCATCTTTGGGAGTCGGTGCCGGAGCCGAAGGACGGACTGCTCGACATGCCGACGGCGCCCGGCCTCGGCCTCAAATTCGACGAGAGTGCGTTCGCCAAGTACCGCGCCTAGCGCCATCGCTTCGTTCGACAGCGAAGCCTGGATGCTTGGCCTTGCGATCTTGAACGGCGACAATTCACGCGCATGGTCATTCCCTACAACGAGCTTGCCTGGCTGGTGATCGCGGCGATCGCCGCCGGGGTCGCGACCGGTCTGCTCGCGGGCGTCTTCGGCGTCGGCGGTGGGGCGATCGCGGTGCCGGTGCTCTACGAGCTGTTCCGCATCATGGGGGTGCCCGATGCGGTGCGCATGCAGCTTTGCATCGGAACGTCGCTGGCGATCATCCTGCCGACCGCGTGGCGCTCCTACCAGGCGCACCGGGCGCGCGGCGCGGTCATCCCCGAGGTGATGCGGACATGGACGGTGCCGGTGGTGGTCGGGGTCATGCTCGGTTCGGCGATTGCCGCGGTGGCGCCTTCGGCGATCTTCAAGCTCGCCTTTGTCCTGATTGCCGCGATCATCATCGCCAAGATGTGGTTCATCTCCGATCGCTGGCACATCGCACCGGAGTTGCCGAGCCGTCCGGTGATGGGAGTGTACGGGTTTTCGATCGGGCTCGGCTCGTCGCTGATGGGGATCAGCGGCGGGTCGCCGGCGACACTCGTGCTGACCCTCTATAATAAGCCGATCCATAGCGCGGTCGCGACCTCGGCGGGGATCGGCGTGCCGATCGCGACCGCCGGCACGCTCGGCTATGTGCTGGCCGGACTGCCGCACGAGACACAGCTCCCTCCGCTCTCCCTGGGGTTCGTGTCGCTGATCGGGGTTGCGGCGATCGCGCCGATTTCGGCTTGGGTCGCGCCGTTGGGCGCGCGTATCGCGCACGCGCTGCCGCGGCGCTGGCTCGAAATCGCCTTCGGGACGTTTCTGATGCTTGTCGCCGCGCGCTTCCTCGCGAGCCTTATCTGAATCAAGTAAGCTCGCGCCTCCGCGCGAGCTTACGGCGCCGGGCTGGTGCCGCAGGCGGGGCGGATGCCCCGCCGCATTTGCTAACGAAACATCCGTCCTTCCGGCGGCAGGCCCATCAGCATCTGGCCGACGGTCTCGAAATGAATCGGCCGGCCCTGGCCCTGCTGAGTGCCGGCGTGGATGTCGCGCATCCGGCGTTCGAGCGGGTTGTTCTCGAAGATCGCCGAGGCGCCGGCCGCGTGATAGACCGTCGCCACCACGTCGCGCGCCTGATGGATCGCCCAGGTCGCCGACAGGCGCAGCTGCGGGTGATGCTCGGCGCTGATACGGCCGTTGCGCTGCGCGTCGTCCCACATTTCCGAGATGACCCCGCGCAGGTAGGCGCGGGCCGAGT
>JASHUW010000005.1 GCA_030039815.1 Alphaproteobacteria bacterium | reverse complement strand
GCCGAGCTGATCCGCCGCGACGGCCCCTATCGCCGGCTGATGGGTGCGCAAGCCGAGGAACGCGGCGACGATTTCGACCTGCTCGACGAAGCCCCGACGACGGATGCCGGCGGAGTCGCCGAGACCACCGATTACGGCGAGGCCCTGACCACGGAGACCGCGGCCGCCGCGGCCCAGGTCGGCTGGGTCTCCACGCTGGCGACATTGACCGAGGTCATCCGGCCGTGGCGTGACAAGTTCGCGATCGTCGTCGGCGCCGGGATCACCCGCGTGGCGGCGTTCATCGGCGTCGGCATCGTCGGCGCGCTCGCGGTCGCCGCGGTGAAGACCGGCGGGGGATATAGTTATCTGTTGATTTTCCTCGCCCTGCTGGCGCCGATGGCCGGCATCCTGCACTGGGTCGAGTCGTGGCTGGCGCACGACATCGCCTATCGGCTGCTCGCGGAGATGCGTATCGAGCTGTTCCGCAAGCTCGACACGCTGGCCCCGGCCTATCTGGTGCGGCGACGCTCGGGCGACCTGATTGCGCTCGCCGCGCAGGACATCGAGACGATCGAGTATTTCTTCGCGCATACCGTGGCGCCGGCGCTGGTCGCGATCCTGGTGCCGACAACGGTGCTCTTGACCTTGTTCTTCGTCGCCTGGCCGATCGCGCTGGCGATCCTGCCGTTCATCCTTTACGCGGCGCTGGCGCCGTGGGTCATGCGCACCAAGATCGACCGGCTCGGCGCGGTGGCCCGAGACCGGTTGGGACTGCTCTCGGGCTATGTGACCGAGACCATCCAGGGCCTCTCCGATCTCGTTGCCTTTCAGGCGGTCGGGCGGCGGCGCGACGGGTTTATGGCGGCGGTGCGCGATTACCAGACCGTTCGGCTCGAGCTGCTCGAAGACCTGTCGGCGCAAACCGCGCAGCTGGAAATCTGCACCGGGCTTGGCGGGCTGGCGGTCGCCGTGGTCGGCGCGGTCCTTGTGGCGCATGGCGGGCTCGCGGCCACGACCCTGCCCTTGCTGATCCTGTTGTCGCTGTCGTCCTTCCTGCCGATCTCGGAGATCGCGCAGGTCAGCCGCCAACTCGCCGACACGATCGCCTCGACCCGGCGTCTCTATGCCGTGCATCACGAAGAGCCGACCGTGGTGGATGGCGAGCTGATGCCGCCGGCGCCGATCGGCGGCTCGGCGATCCGCTTCGAGGGCGTCGACTTCGCCTATCCGGGCGCGCGGCGGCCGGCGCTGGAAGATGTCTCGGTCGATATCCGGGCTGGCGCCACCGTGGCGATCGTCGGCCCGTCAGGCGCCGGCAAGACGACGCTCGCCAACCTGCTGCTGCGCTTCTGGGACCCGCGCGACGGCCGTATCCTGATCGACGGGGTCGACCTCAGGGATTTCGTGCTCGACCATCTGCGCGGCCGCGTATCGCTGGTGTCGCAGGACACCTACCTGTTCAACGACAGCCTGCGCGCCAATGTCGCCCTCGCCCGTCCGGATGCCGACGAAAAGGCGATCTACGCCGCGCTCGACCAGGCGGCGCTCAGCGAGTTCATCATGTCGCTGCCGGAGGGGCTCGATACGCGGGTCGGCGAGCGCGGCGTGCAATTGTCGGGCGGGCAGCGGCAGCGCGTCGCGATCGCCCGCGCCTTCCTCAAGAACGCGCCGACTCTGGTGCTCGACGAGGCGACCTCGCATCTCGACGCGGTCAGCGAGGCGCAAGTGCGCACCGCGCTCGACGCGCTGATGCGTGAGCGCACGACGATCGTCATCGCCCACCGGCTCTCGACCGTGCGCAATGCCGATTTCCTGGTCGTGCTGGATCGCGGCCATGTCGTCGAGACCGGCACGCATGCCGAGCTCGTCGCGCGCAACGGGCTCTACGCCAGGCTGATCCGCCGCCAGCTCGGCACCGCCCGCGAGGCGATCGCCGCCGACGGCGAATGACGCAGTCTTAAGGGGCCGCTAACCGTTCGCGGCCTAGGCTCCCGCCATCTTCGCCACGTCAAATGACAGAGTCGGAGCCGGAATGGCCGAGCCCTTCTTTCCCCCATTCACCCAAGAACAGAGCGATCGGCTGACCATGATCTGGGATCGGCTCTACCAGCTCTACCTGGAAAAGGCCAATGGCGACCGTCCCGTAGCCGAAATCGACGCCGAGATCGAGGCGGTGATCAAGGAACGCAACGCCATCCGCTCCTGGGGCTGGGATACCGGCCGCGACTGGCGCAAGGACATCCCGGCGGAAATGCTCGGCAAGCCGCGCGAAGGTTAGCCTCACAAATCCAAGATCAGCGGCGAATGGTCGGACAGGCCGGCGAGCCGCTCCTCATGCGAATAGCGGACTGGCCCGGCGCGTTTCGCCAGCGCCGGCGACAGGAACGCGTGGTCGATCCGAAAGCCGTTGCCGCGATGGCTGTACCATGAGAATTCGCGGCCGTCGGGATAGCGGTGCCGCCATAAATCGCAGAAGCCGAGCTCGGCGACCCGATCCATGAAATAGGCGCAGCGGTCGATAGCCCCCGGCTCGTCGACATAGGCGCGGCAGGTGTTGAAGTCGCCGATCGCCAGCGCGTGGTCGGCGCGTCGCGTCGCGAGGTTCGCCACCAACGCTTCCCAATACGGCACCTTCGCCATCAGGTTCGGCATATAGACGCCGCACAGCGACAGCTTGCCGATCTCGACATGGACGAGCCGGTAAGGCTCGGGCAGCGCATCGTCGAGCGTCGCGTGCGCGCGAAACCGCCGGCGCGCCGCCACCAGCACCCCGGTCCTGCCGAGCGGCGGGACCGGGTTCGTGACGTGGCGATAACCGACCCGCGCCAGCGCTTCCTTCAGGCGCAGCGCCGCGTCGCCGCCGCGGTATTCCGACAGCACCAGCACGTCGGCGTCGTGCCGCAGGATGGCCTCGACGATCGCCGGCAGGCGCGCCCCGCCGCCCTGGCGGATATTCCAGGCAAAGAGCCTCACGAACTCGCGAGCTTGCCGCGGCCGCTCATCTCGGCCCCGGCGTCGGGCGACATCTTGAGGAAGAACGGCACCGACAGCATGCCGATGCAGCCCACGGCGGCGAAGGCGAAGGAGAAATCGAGCGGTGTCGGGTGAAGCTCGCCGCGCATCGCGATGAAGATGAAGAGCAGCAGGGCGCCGGTGCCGACGCCGACCGCTTGCGACAATTGCTGACACATGCTGGTGAGGCTCGTTGCCCGGCTCAGCATCGCCGGCGGCACATCGGCATAGGACAGCGAGTTGATGCTGGTCATCTGCAGCGAGCGGAAAAACCCGCCGGCGAGCAGCGACAGGAAGATCACGACATGCGGCGTCGACGGTTCGAAGAAGGCATAGGCGAAGAGAAATCCGGCGCTGATGATGGCGTTGCCGCACATCACCGCGCGGAAACCGAAAGTTCGGATGATCGTCTGCACGCCGATTTTCATCGTCATCGCCCCGGCCGCGCTGGCGAAGGTCAGCATCCCCGATTTGAGCGCGGTCAGGCCAAAGCCGACCTGCAGCATCATGGGCAGCAGGAACGGCAACGCGCCCATTCCCATGCGGAACAGAAACCCGCCCGCGGTCGCCGCCGCGTAGGTCGGGATGCGCAACAATGAGAGATCGATGACCGGGTGCTCGGCCCGTTTCGCGTGGCGAATATAGAACGCCGTGCAGATCGCTCCGGCGATCAGCAGGCTGAAGGTCACCGCCGCCGGCACGGCGCCGCGGCCGATCGTCTCGAAGCCGAATGCGAGGCTCGCCAGCCCGATCCCGGTCAGCACAAAGCCGCGCAGATCGAACGGGCGCGCGCCGGTCTCGCGAAAATCCTCGATGAAGAGGTTGATGAGGATAAGGCCGATGATGCCGATCGGGATGTTGATGAAGAAAATCCAGCGCCACGACCCGTACGTGGCGATAAAGCCGCCGAGCGGCGGGCCGGTCACCGGCCCGAGCATCGCCGGCAGGCTGACATAGGACATCGCCCGCACCAGCTCGGAGCGCGGCACGGTCTTCAGTAGCACCAGGCGCCCGACCGGCACCATCATCGCCCCGCCCATGCCTTGCACGATGCGCGAGACGACAAGCATCGCCAGCGAGTTCGAGATGCCGCAGCCGATCGAGCCGAGCACGAATACGATGATCGCCGCGCTGAACACGCGGCGCGCGCCGAGCCGGTCGGCGGTCCACCCGCTGATCGGCACGAAGACAGCCAGGCTGAGGAGATAGCAGGTGATCGCCACGTTGAGCCGCAGCGGGCTTTCGTTGAGCGAGCGCGCGATCACCGGCAGCGCCGTGGCGATCACTGTCGAATCCATGTTTTGCATGAACATCGCGCAGGCGACGATCAGCGAGATCAGGAGTTGACGGGTACCCGGACGCATCGTTGTTCCTAGGATAGGCCGGCAGCACGGCGCGAGAAAGGACATCGGCCGGGCCGCAGGTATAGTGTCAACGCATGTCGGAGCCGATCGACAACCGCGTCTTCGTGCTGATCCTGCAGCATCCGCAGGAACGGCGCGAAGCGCTGTCCACCGCGCCGCTGATCGCCACGACGCTGCGCCACGCAAAGATCGCGGTCGGTCTATCCTGGCCGGGGCTGGCGCGGCTCGTCGGCAAGGCGGCCGAGCCGCGGCGCTGGGCGGTGTTGCATCTCGGCGCGGCCCGCGCCGAGATGGCCGAGCGGCGCGAGCTCATCCTGCTCGACCGGCGCGGTGAGCCGGTCGCCGAACCGAGCGCGATCCTCGCTGGGCTCAAGGGCATCGTGCTGCTCGACGGGACCTGGAGCCAAGCGAAGACGCTGTGGTGGCGCAACCCGTGGCTGTTGAAGCTGCGCCGTATCGTGCTCGACCCGCCGCGCCCGGCGCGGCTCGGCCGGTTGCGGCGCGAGCCGCGGCGCGAAGCGCTGTCGACGATCGAGGCAGCGGCGCTGACCCTGCGCCATCTCGAAGCGAGCCCCGCAGCCGCCGATGCGCTCGACGCCGCGCTCGGCGAGCTGATCGAAACGGCACGGCGACCCGTTTCCTAAGGCGCGGCGAACAGCGCGGCCGCGTCGTTCGCCAGCGCCTGACGCGAATCGGGGCGCAAGTACATCATGTGGCCTCCGTCATAGACCTTGATGGCGATCCCCTTGCGCACCGAATCGGGGACGTTGAGCTGATCGATCAGCCAGCGCGACGCGAAATACGGCGTCACCAGATCCCAACGGCCGTTGACGATCAGCACCTTTGTCGCTGGATGGTCGAGCAGCGCCGTTTGCAATCCCGACAGTGCGAGACCGAGTCCGTCCTGTCCTTCGCGCGCGCCATCGAAATTCCACTGATGATTGACGCTCATTGGCAGCGTTCGGTACTGCAGCTCGGTCTTGTACCCGAGGCCTTCCGGCGCATAGGCGTTGAATGCGGCGGTGTAGGCGGCGATGGCATTGTCGAGCACCGGGTCGCCCGCCGCCTGATCCCACGGATTGCCCGGCGAGGGCCGGGTGATCGTGGCATCGTAGAGGCTCAGCACCTGGTCTTCCTTACGGCGCAGCTCGTGCGCGAAAATCTCCTTGCCGACCCAACCGCGTTCACGCCGCACGATATCTTCGGGCAGGCCGATCATCGCCGCGACCTTAGTGATGAACGGGTCGCCGGACGGCGGCACGCCCCGCACCGCGGCGAGCCCGGTGAGATAGTCGGTCAGGGCAAATTTTTCGACCGGAGCGGCGTCGAACTTGGTGTCGCCGTTAAGCGCGGCGACGGAGGAAGCGTAAGTCGGCAAATCGACGGCCGCGGCAATGAGGTCACCCGGGCCGGGATTAAGCATCGACCAGTCGAGCGCCGGCGAGATCATCACCAGCCCGTTAGGCGTGATACCCTCTTCGCGCTCTAGGCTCTTCGCCATCGCGCCGACGCGAAACCCGCCATAGCTTTCGCCGACCAGATAGACCGGGCTCGACCAGCGCTCGTGCTTGGTCAGCCACAGCCGCACCACCGAGTCGAGGGATTCGATATCGCTTTTTACGTTCCAGAACGGCTTGCCCGGGTTCTCGTCCTTGCCTTCGCCGCGGCTGAACCCGGTGCCGACCGGATCGACAAAGACGAGGTCGGTGAAAGCGAGCCAGGTCGACGGGTTGTCGACGATCTGCACCGGCGGGTTCGGCACCGCGCCGGTCGGCACCGGCGCCATGATGCGCGGGCCGACAGCGCCGAGATGCAGGAACACCGCGGCGGCACCTGGCCCGCCGTTGAAGAAGAAGGCGACCGGTCGCGTCTGGCCGGGCTTCGGATCGGCGATATAGGCGATCGTAAAGATCGAGGCCGTCTTCTCGCCCTTGGCGCTGGTGAGCTGGATGGTCTCGGCGATCGCGCGGTAGTCGAGGCTCTTCTGTCCGAGCTGGATCGTATGATGCGTCTCGACATGCGCAGGCAGCACCAGGGAGGCTTCCGGTGCCGGTTCGCGCGACGGCGATGACGCGGTCTTCGCATCGTCCGCCATGGCAATCGACGCGACGCTCAAAAACGCAGCGACACAGAGCGCGACGACGCGGCCCGATCGATTCGTTGCCGTCATGCGATCACCTGGCTCCTAGTTGCGGCGCGGCGTTATAGCGCCGCAAGTCACCTGTCGTCATCGCCGCCGCTTGCCCTCCGGCGCGGAATCGAGGATTAGAAGACGGTCGAGTTGAGTGGAGACCCGGTCGATGCGCGCATTTGCCGTTCTCAGGTTAATCCCGCTGGGTGTGCTGGCGCTGGCCGGCTGCGCCGGCACCGATCGGCACGAAGGCTTCACCGCGACCAGCCCGACCTCGTTCCTCTACAGCGCGCGCACCAGCACGATGATGACCGAGAACGACGACGGCGAGGCCGAGCGGCTTCGCCAGGGCTGGCTGGCCACGGCACTGAAGGCGCACGCGATGTGCAGCGATGGTTATGTCGTCGATACCAGGCGCTTCGTTCCCGAGGCGGGAACCGCGAACGGCCCGCAATTCGGCAATGGCGGCGACATCGTCTATGCGGGCCGGTGCATCGTCCCTGGCACCCCACCAGCCCCCGTCGCACCGCCCCCCGCTGTGCCAGCGGTGCGGGGATAAAGGAAGAAATCCCGCGATCGCTAAGCCTTCTTTTCCCAGCCCTTTTCGGTCTGCTGCCAATAGGTGAGCGAGTGGCCGGCGGCGCTCGCGGCGCGCCAGCGGCCGCGCGCCGCGACCACGGCATCGGGGTCGTTGCCGTCGAACATGTCGATGCAGCGCGCGAACCCATCGAGATCGTCGGCCGCGACGCCGTCGACGAGAAAGAGGATCGTTGCGCCGTTCGGGTTTTCCGGCCGATCGGTCAGCCAGATCGGCTGCGCCGCAGCGTTGCCGTCGCGCGCCGAGCCGTGCGGCAAGAACCCGGCTTCATCATAGGTCCACAGCAGCGCGTTCAGGTGCTCGACGCGCTCAGGCGAGCCGGCCTGAACGACGATGCGGTGCCCCTGCCCCATCGCCCGCTCCAAGAGGCGCGGCAGAGCGCGTTCGAGGGGCGTCGAGAGCAGGTGATAGAAGCCGACCTCCACCATCGCCCCTACTTCTCGTAATAGTCGGCGACAAAGCGGTCGAGCAGGCGGACGCCGAACGCGGTCGCGCCTTTCGGCACGGTGGGTGCGTCCTTTTTCGCCCAGGCGACGCCGGCGATGTCGAGATGCGCCCACGGCACCTTGTTGACGAAACGCTGAACGAACTGGGCGCCGACAATGCTGCCGGCGGCGCGGTCGCCGGCGATGTTCTTGACGTCGGCGGCATCGCTGTCGATCGCCTTGTTGTAGGCGTCGTCGAGCGGCAGGCGCCACAGTTTCTCGCCGACCGCCTTGCCGGCGGCGACCAGCCGCTCGGCAAGCGTATCGTCATTGGCAAAAAGCCCAGCATGGTCATGGCCGAGCGCGACGACGATCGCTCCGGTCAGCGTCGCGAGATCGATCATCAGCGCCGGCTTGAAGCGATCCTGGCAGTACCAGAGCGCGTCGGCAAGGACGAGCCGACCTTCGGCATCGGTGTTGAGCACCTCAATCGTCTGGCCCGACATCGAGGTCACGATGTCGCCCGGCCGCATCGCCGAACCCGACGGCATGTTTTCGACCAGGCCGACGACGCCGACCGCGTTGACCTTGGCGGAGCGCGCCGCGAGCAGCCGCATCAGCCCGATCACCACGCCGGCCCCGGCCATGTCCCACTTCATCTCGCCCATGCCCGCCGCCGGCTTGATCGAGATGCCGCCGGTGTCGAAGGTGACGCCCTTGCCGACAAAGGCGAGCGGCGCGGCACCGTCCGCCCCGCCGTTCCAGCGCATCACCACGAGGCGCGGCGGGCGCACGCTGCCCTGAGCGACGCCGAGTAGCGCGCCCATGCCGAGCGCGCGCATGCGCTCCTCGTCGAGCATCTCGACATCGAGACCGAGCGACGACAGCCCGGCGGCCTGCTCGGCCAAGGTTTCGGGATAGATGACATTGGCCGGCTCGGAGACGAGGTCGCGGGTGAACGCCACCGCCTCGGCCGCCGCCGCGAAGTTCTCGTAGGCCTTTCGCGCCGCAGCGGGATTGGGGCCGGCGACGGTTAGCGTCGCCAAGGTGGGCTTGCGCTCGGGCTTTTCGGTCGTGCGGTATTTGTCGAACCGGTAGCTGCGCAGTGCGGCACCGAAGGCAAGATGCGCGGCGGCGACCGCCGGCGCGATTTCCGATGCATCGCCGACCTCGATCCCAACCGTCGCGGCGGCTTCGCCGACGCTGTTGAGGTGGACGAGAAGCGCACCGCCGAGATCCTCGAAGCCGCGCGCGTCGAGCGCGCCGGGCTTGCCAAGACCGGCGAGCACGATGCGGCTGGCCGCCAGGTTCGCCGGCGCGACGATCGGCAGCAGCTCGCTCTTCTTGCCGTGAAACCGCGGCGACGCGGCGATCGCCCGGCTAATGGCGCCGCCGCTCAGCTCATCGAGCTGGCGGGCCGGCACGGTGAGCGCGCCCTCCTCCCAGACCCCGACGACAACGGCGCCACCATCGCCCGGCGGGCGCGGCGGCTCGAACTCGGCGAAACTGATCTTCATCCCGCGCCTCAATGCTGGGGGTACGGCCTTCCTTGCGCGATAACCGCAGTGCGGCCGCAAGTCAACCGCACCGCTCACGCGAACTCGGCGCCCACGAGCCCAACGCCGCCGCTCACTCGAGCCCTCCCGCTGCCGTCGGGTTTGTCATCGAGCTTCACGAGGCTTCACGCCCGGCGACGGAATCTCGTATGGTCGTGGCGAGTTGCTTGGGGATCCCCGCGGGGACGTTGTTCGCTTGCCGCCGCTGCCAACGGGTTTGAGCCAATACCTGACGGGGCTGAACCGCTACATTTTGCGGCAGTGCCTCAACGTGACGCTGTTCGTGACGGGGGCGCTGACCGCGGCGGTGTGGCTCGCTCAGTCGCTGAAGCTCGTCGATCTGATCGTCAATCGCGGCCTTTCGGCCGAGATCTTCCTGTACCTGGCGATGCTGATTCTGCCGCGCTTTCTCGACATCGTGATCCCGATCGGCACGTTCATCGCGGTTCTGTTCGTGTTCAACCGGCTGATCACCGAGAGCGAGCTGGTGGTGATGCGGGCAGCAGGTCTGAGCCCGTTCAGCCTCGCCAAACCGGTGCTCGAGCTGGCGGCGCTCGCTTGGCTGCTGCTGATGGTCATGTCGGTCTGGCTGCTTCCCGCCTCGAACCGCGAGTTCAAGGATTTGCAGTTCGAAATCCGCAACCGGTTCGTTTCCAGCCTGCTGCAGGAAGGCTCGTTCACCACGATCTCCGACAAGCTGACGATCTATATCGGCGCGCGAAACGATCGCGGCGAGGTGATCGGGCTGATGATCGACGACGAGCGCGACCCGAAGCACACGGTGACGCTGCTCGCCGAGCGCGGCGCGTTCGCCGATACCGGCGGCGGCTCGCGCATCATC
>JASHUW010000086.1 GCA_030039815.1 Alphaproteobacteria bacterium | reverse complement strand
GTAGTCGATGCTAGCCCCCATCCCAACCTTCCCCCGCTTGCGGGGGAAGGGGCGCGCCGGCGCATGCCATCTCCCTCCCCCGCGAGCGGGGGAGGGCCAGGGTGGGAGCTGACATGCCCGGACCCCTCGACGGTATCCGCATCGTCGATTTCACCTCGAACGTCGCCGGGCCGCTCGGCACGATGATCCTCGGCGACCAGGGCGCCGACGTGATCAAGATCGAGCCGCTCGACGGCGACCCGACCCGCTTCTCGGCGCAGCGGCGCGGCGGCTTCTCGACCTCGTTCCTCAACAACAACCGCAACAAGCGCTCGATCGCGATCGACCTGAAGGCCGCGGCGGGCCGGCGCGCGCTGCTGCGGCTGTGCGAGACGGCCGACGTCTTCGTGCAGAACTATCGGCCGGGCGTGGTCGAGCGGCTCGGCATCGGCGAGGCGGCGGTGCGCGCGGTCAAGCCCGACATCGTCTATGTCTCGCTGAGCGGCTTTGGCGAGGTCGGTCCCTACGCGCAGAAGCCGGTCTACGACCCGATCATCCAGGCCTATTCGGGACTGGCGACGGTGCAGGCCGGCGCTGACGACGCGCGGCCGCGCATGCTGCGCACCATCCTTCCCGATAAGCTGACCGCGATCACCGCGTCGCAGGCGATCACCGCCGCGCTCTTCGCGCGCGCCCGCACCGGCAAGGGCCAGCACGTCCGACTGTCGATGCTGGAGGCGGTACTGGCGTTTTTATGGCCGTCCGACATGGGCGACCAGACCTTTATCGGCGACGAGCCGGCGACCCAGGAAAAGGCCAGCGCCACCGACCTCGTCTACGAGACCAGCGACGGCTGGATCACCGTCGCGGTGCAGACCAACGCGCAATGGGTGGCGCTGACGCAAGCGCTGGAACGGCCCGAATGGCTCGACGACGAGCGCTTCAAGACGCCGGCGCTGCGCCAGCGGAATGTCGAGGCGCGTTTGGCGCTGACGCAAGAGGTGCTGAAGGGCGGCACGGCCGAGGATTGGCTCGACCGCCTGACCAAGGCGGGCGTGCCGTGCGCGCCGGTGCTGACCCGGTTCCAGGTCATCAAGGCGCCGCAGGTCGAGGCGCTCGACGCCGTCGTCGAATACGACCACCCCAAGGCCGGGCGGCTGCGCCAGATGCGCAACGCGGCGCGGTTCGACAAGACGCCGGCCGCGATCCGGCGCGCCGCGCCGACGCTCGGCGAGCACACCGACGAGATCCTTGCCGAGGCCGGTTATTCCGCCGATGAGATCGCCGGGCTCAAGGCCGACGGCGTCATCCACCGCTAATGCGGGATGCCCATCAGGGCGCTGTAGCCGCTCCAGATGATCTGGATGCCGATGCACAGCAGGATGAAGGCCGACAGGCGTATCAGCACGTTGATGCCGCTGGTGCCGAGCAATGACACCATCTTGTCGGCGAAGCGGTAGCACAAGAATACCGTGAGGGCGATCGCCGCCAGCCCGGCGACCGCCGCCGCGGCGAGCAGCGCGATGCTGGTCAGGTCGGTCACGCCCTGCGGACGCTGCGCGCCAAGCGCGATCGCCACCGAGATCGACCCGGGCCCGACGGTCAGCGGCATGGTGAGCGGGTAGAAGGCATCGACCGGCGCGGTCTCGTCGACCTCGGCCGCGCCCTGCGCGGTCGTCGCGCCGTCGCGCAGCAGCCGCCAGGCGAACGCCGCCACCGCCAACCCGCCGGCGATCCGCACCACCGGCAGGGTGATCCCGAAAAACACCAACACGTGCGAGCCGACGAACAGCGACCCGAGCAGCAGCAAGAAACTGTTGATGGTCACCCGGTGAACCAGCCGGCGGCGTACCTCGACGCTATTGTGGCTGGTCAGGGCGAGAAAGATCGGGGCGCTGCCGACCGGGTTCACGATCGGAAACAGCCCGGCAAAGACGAGGAGGAAGGAGTTGGCGACGGCGTTCATCGTGATGATGATAGCCCCATCGGGCGATGCGCGTAGAGGAGGACCGGCGATGATCGATTTTTATTACTGGCCGACACCGAACGGCTGGAAGGTATCGATCATGCTCGAGGAATGCGGCCTCGACTACCGCGTGATCCCGGTCAATATCGGCAAGGGCGACCAGTTCAAGCCCGAGTTCCTCGCGATCAGCCCGAACAACCGCATGCCGGCGATCGTCGACCATGACGAACCGGGAGGGCCGATGGCGATTTTCGAGTCGGGCGCGATCCTGTTGCACCTCGCCGAGAAGGCGGGACGCTTCGCGCCGACCGATCGCCGCGGCCGCAAGGAGCTCATGGAGTGGTTGTTCTGGCAGGTCGGCAATTTGGGCCCGATGGCGGGGCAGCTCTCGCATTTCGTCAATTACGCGCAGGGCGAGCACCCCTATTCGCTGCGGCGCTATAAGAACGAATACAATCGCTGCCTCGGCGTGCTTGAGCGCCGGCTGAAGGACCGCGACTACATTCTCGGCGCCGAGTACACGATCGCCGATATGTGTTCGTGGCCCTGGGTGCTGATCGCGAAGCCGCTTGGCCAGGATATCGAGGAATTTCCCAATGTCGCGCGCTGGCGCGCCGCGGTGCGCGACCGCCCGGCGGTCAAGCGCGGCGTCGATCTCGGCAAGGAGCTGCGCCGCTCGGCGCCGCCGAGCGACGAGGAACGCCGGATCCTGTTCAACCAAACTGCCACGACCGGTCGCTGATCGGCGCGAAGCGTCTTTGATTTCACCACGAAGACACGAAGATCACGGAGGGTTCAGCGGCGCGGAATCTCAGTGCCCTCCGTGTCTCCGTGGTTATTAATGCGGCTTCGCCGCGATGAGCAGGGGGGAGCAAATGCAGGTTCGCCGCATCGTCACCGGACATGACGCGAATGGGCGCGCCATCGTCGCCACCGACGAGACGTTCACCGCCGTCGAAAGTCCGACCCGGCCCGGTATCTCGCGCGTCGAGGTATGGTCGACCGACCAGATGCCGATCGACAATTCTGAAGGCGCGGCCGCCGAGGCGCAGCGCGCCGGGTTCGTCAAGCGCTACAATTATGTCGGCACGGGCCAGGGCAGCGTGATCCGGGTGACCTCGTTCGCGCCGGGCTCGCCAGGCTTCATGCACCGCACCGAGACTTGCGACTACGCGATCCTCTTGTCTGGCGAATGCGATCTCGAGCTCGACGACGGCAAGGCCGTGCATATGAAGCCGGGTGACATCTGCGTTCAGCGCGGCACCATGCACGCCTGGGTCAATCGCGGCAGCGAGCCGGCGGTCTTCGCCTTTATCCTGATCGACGCCAATCCGGTCGAGATGGCCGGCCAGAAGCTCACGACGCACTATCCGGCGCGGTAACGCCGTCGCCCTCGGGGCCGAGGGGGATTTCGTTACCCCAGCGTTCTGCGGTAAAGGGCGATAAGCCGCTCCCAGTGCCGCTCGGCGGCGGGAACGTCGTAGCACCAGCGCTCGGGGAATGCGAAGCCGTGGTGCACGCCCATGTACATCTCGATTTCGCCTTTGGTGCCGGCGCGCTGAAAGAGCGTCTTCAGCTCCTCGACCATCGGCAGCGGCGCCAACTCGTCATGCTCGGCGCAGCCGATGTGCACCTCGCCCTTGATCTTCGCCAGATTGAAGTGCGGGCTTTCCTCGGCGTCATTGACGAGCCACGTGCCGTAGAACGAGGCCGCGGCGGCGATGCGGTCGGGATAGCGCGCCGCGGCCGCCAGCGCGTAGGGGCCGCTCATGCAATAGCCGTGGATGCCGACGGGGCCGCCCTTGGCGGCCTTCTGCCCGGCGCAGAAATCGAGCATCGCCGCGACGTCCGCCATCACCGGCGGGATCGTCATCCTGGTGCGCACCGCGCGCATCCGCGCGTGATCCGCGCTGCCATGCGTCAGCACGTCGGGGCCGTATTTCGTACCCCGGCCAGCGCGGTAATAGAGGTTCGACAGAAGCACGTAATAGCCGACCGTTGCCAGCCGCCGCGCCATCATACGGAGCTCCTCGCGAATGCCGGGCGCATCCATCATCAGGAAGACCGCGGGGTGCGGCCCGCCGCGCTCGGGGTGGACGACGAACGTCTCCATCGCGTCGTCCTTGGTGGCGATGTCGATCGTCTGCTCGATCATGGCTGGTCCTTTTCTGGCGTCGGGCGGGGGCCGGCAAAGCCTTTCACGTCGCACCCGCCGCATCAAGCATCGCCCAACCCACGCGACGGTAACTCTCCGGTAACTCCATTGCGAATGACGAGCGGTGGAAAAACCTGCATTATGCCGGTCGCGGGGAGCTTGTCCCCGGGCCTGAGACTTGGGAAGACGTTCGTGGAAAACGGCAGAGGGCATCGCGATCGGGGCCGGCGGCGCGATTTTGACGATGATTTTGGCGGCGGTGGCGGCCGCGATTTCGGTGGCGGCGGCGGGAGAGACTATGGTGGCGGCGGCGGCCGGGATTTTGGCTCGGCGCCGCGCTATGGCTCGCCGCGCTTTGAGGAGCAGCCGTCTGGGCCGCCGGTGAAGGCGGTGGTGAAATGGTTCCGTGGCGACCGGGGTTTTGGCTTTGTCGAGCTGGCGGATGGCGGCGGGGATGCGTTTTTGCACGCCACGGTGTTGGGCCGGATCGGGGTTCAGCAGGTCGAGACGGGCGAGACGCTTGAGGTACGGGTGTCGCCGGGCCAGCGCGGCCCGCAGGTGACCGAGGTTCTGAGCGTGGACAGCTCGACGGCGGCGCCGGCGCGGCCGCCGCGTTCGGGTCCGCGGCCGGGGGGCGGTGGCGGCGGGTACGACCAGGCGCCGCTGGTGGCCTCCTCGCAGGAGCAGGGCACGGTGAAGTGGTACAACGCGACGAAGGGGTTTGGCTTTATCGTGCGTGACGGCGGCGGCAAGGACGTGTTCGTGCACGCGAGCGCGTTGCAGCGCGCGGGCCTCACCAGCCTCAATGAGGGCCAGCGGGTGATGGTCGACATCGCCGAGGGCCGCAAAGGCCCCGAAGCCGTC
>JASHUW010000004.1 GCA_030039815.1 Alphaproteobacteria bacterium | reverse complement strand
GCCGCCGAGGAAGCCAAACGGCAGGCCGAGGAGGAAGCCCGTCGCCACGCCGAGGAAGAAGAGGCCAAGAAGCGCGCGCTGGAGGAAAGCAAGCAGCGCTCGGCGGAGGAAGAAGCACGTCGCAAAGAAGAAGAGTCGCGGCGCGAGGTCGCAGAGCGCGCCGGCAAGGCCGCAGCGGCCAAGGTCGCGGCGCTTGCCGCGGCCGGCAAGGTCGCGATGCCGGCCGAAGAAGAAGAGGAAGCGCCGGCGGCGTTCCGCCGCGGCCGGCCCGAGGTACGACGCCCGGCAACGCCGGCGCGGCGCGACGAGCCGCGTCGCCGCACCGGCAAGCTCACCGTCACTCGCGCGCTGTCCGACGAGGATGAGCGCACGCGCAGCTTCGCCTCGGTCCGCCGCGCTCGCGAGCGCGAGCGGATGCGCTCGCACGGCGAGGTCGAGCAGGCGAAGGTGACCCGTGATGTGGTGATCCCCGAGACCATCACGGTCGCCGAGCTGGCTAACCGCATGGCCGAGCGCGGCGCGGACGTCGTCAGGGCGCTGATGAAGATGGGCGTCATGGCGACGGTAAACCAAGTGGTCGACGCCGATACCGCCGAGCTGGTGGTCAGCGAGTTCGGCCACCGCATTCGTCGGGTCGCCGAATCGGATGTCGAGATCGGGCTGCGCGGCGAGGCCGACAACGAGACCGATCTTGAGCCGCGCGCTCCGGTGGTCACCGTGATGGGCCATGTCGACCACGGCAAGACCTCGCTTCTCGACGCGCTGCGCGAGACCGATGTCGCGGGCGGTGAAGCGGGCGGCATCACCCAGCACATCGGCGCCTATCGGGTGACCGTCTCGAGCGGCAAGCAGATCACCTTTATCGACACGCCGGGCCATCAGGCGTTCACCTCGATGCGAGCGCGCGGCGCCAACGCCACCGACATCGTCGTGCTCGTGGTCGCCGCCGATGACGGGATCATGGAGCAGACGGTCGAGGCGATCCGTCATGCCAAGGCGGCCGAGGTGCCGATCATCGTGGCAATCAACAAGATCGACCGCCCGGAGGCGCGCGCCGACCGTGTCCGCCAGGAACTGCTGCAGCATGAGTTGGTGGTCGAGGAGCTCGGCGGCGATGTGCTCGACGTCGAGGTTTCGGCGTTGAAGAAGACCAATCTAGACAAGCTTGAGGAAGCAATCCTCCTGCAGGCCGAGTTGCTCGACCTCAAGGCCAACCCGAACCGCCCGGCCGAAGGCGTTGTGCTCGAAGCGCAGCTGGAACGCGGCCGCGGGGCCATCGCCACGGTGCTGATCCAGCGCGGCACGGCGAAAGTCGGCGATATCTTCGTCTCGGGCAGCGTCTGGGGCCGCGTACGCGCGCTGGTTGACGACCGCGGACAGAATTTGCGCGAAGCCGGCCCGTCGACGCCAGTTGAGGTGCTGGGCCTCAACGGCGCGCCGCTGGCCGGCGACGACTTTGTCGTCGTCGAGAGCGAGAGCCGCGCCCGCGAGATCGCCGAATACCGCGACCGCCTGCGGCGTGAAAAAGCGGCCGCGCATAGCGGGCGCAGCACGCTCGAAGAGATGTTCTCGCAAATCAGCGCGGGTACGGCGAAGGAGCTGCCGATCGTGGTCAAGGCCGACGCCCAGGGCTCGGTCGAGGCGATCACCGGCTCGCTCGACAAGCTATCGACCGGCGAGGTCGCCGTTCGCACGCTGCACTCGGGCGTCGGCGGGATCAACGAAAGCGATGTGATCCTCGCCAAGGCGACAGGGGCGGTGATCGTCGGCTTCAATGTACGCGCCGCGCCGGCCGCGCGCGATCTCGCGCGCCGTGACGGCGTCGAAATCCGCTACTACTCGATCATCTACGATCTGATCGACGACATGAGGGCGGCGCTGTCGGGCATGCTGTCACCGACGCTGCGCGAACGTTTCCTTGGCAATGCCGCGATCCGCGAGGTGTTCAACATTACCCGCGTCGGCAAGGTCGCCGGCTGCATGGTGACCGACGGCGTCGTCCGCCGCGGCGCCAAGGTGCGCCTGTTACGCGACAACGTCGTCATCCACGAAGGCAGCCTCAAGACCTTGAAGCGCTTCAAGGATGAGGTACGCGAGGTGCGCGACGGCTACGAATGCGGCATGGCGTTCGAAAACTACGAGAACATCGCCGTTGGCGACGTGATCGAGTGCTTCGAGGTCGAGGAAGTCGCCCGCGCGTTGTAAGCGCGGCGGCAGCGTAATGGCTCGCCCAGAACTCAACGAAACTTCCGCCGGAGAACGCAGTCAACGGCAACTGCGGGTCGGCGAAGAGGTACGGCATGCGCTGGCGCGATTGCTGCGCCCGGGCGGACTGCGCGACCCGGCGCTGTTCGACGCCAACGTCACGGTAACCGAGGTTCAGCTGAGCCCCGATCTGCGCAACGCGACCGCATTCGTGATGCCATTGGGAGGCGCCAATGCCGCGGACATCATCACCGGCCTGCGGCGTAGCGCGCCTTACCTGAAGGCGCAGCTCGGCAAGCTGGTCCGACTGCGGCGCGTGCCGAATTTGACCTTTGCGCTCGACAGCGCTTTCGACAGCGCCGACCGCATCGCGACGGTGCTGCGCAGCGAGGCGGTCGCGCGGGACCTGCGGGACGAGGATGGCTGAATCTGCGGCCGGCGGCTGGTTGATCATCGACAAGCCCGCCGGGATCACCTCCAATCGCGCCGTCACCCGGCTGAAACACGCCAGCGGAATGAAGGCCGGGCATGCCGGCACGCTCGACCCACTGGCGACCGGGGTGCTTCCGGTCGCGCTCGGCGAAGCGACCAAGACGGTGAGCTTTTTGTCGAAAGCCGAAAAGAGGTACAGCTTCCGCATCCGCTGGGGTATCGCCACCGATACCGAGGACAGCGAAGGCAAGACGACCGCCGAGAGCGCGGTTCGGCCGGACGAAGCCGCGATCCGCGCCATGGTGCCGCGCTTCACCGGCGCGATCGCTCAATTCCCGCCCGTGTACTCGGCGATCAAGGTGGCCGGGAAGCGATCCTATGCCCTCGCCCGCGCCGGCAAGGCCACGCCGCTTGGCGCGCGCCAAGTCACCATACATAGCCTTGATCTGACCGCCCTCCCCGACTGCGATCACGCCGATTTCACCGCAGAGGTCAGCGAGGGAACCTACGTTCGCGCGCTCGCCCGCGACCTCGCTTTGGCGCTAGGCACGCTCGGCCATATCGTCGCGTTGCGCCGGCAGAGCGTCGGTCGGTTTGGTGAAGCGCAAGCAATTTCGCTGGATTTGGCGACCTCGCTTGGGCATAGTCTCTCCGCTTCCGGGCATCTACTGCCGATCGAAGCCGCGCTGGACGACATCCCGGCTCTGGTTTTGACAGCAGACGAGGCCGCCCGACTTCGCCAAGGCCAAGCGCTTGCGCTAGCCAATTTTGGTGAAGGCGCCCGCCTCGACCGGTTTGACGACGGCACGATCGTCGGTGCGCGGCACGACCGAATGCTGGTCGGGCTTGCGCGCATCGCAAACGGCCGCCTCTTGCCGGTGCGGATGATCAATCACTAAATGAAGGATTGACGATGTCGATTACCGCTGAGCGCAAGCAGGCGCTCATCTCCGAGTATGCCGTGAAAGCCGGCGACACCGGCTCGCCAGAGGTGCAGGTCGCGATCCTCTCGGAGCGCATCCGCAACTTGACCGACCATCTGGGCATGCACAAAAAAGACTTTCACTCGCGGCGCGGTCTGCTGGTCATGGTCGGCCAGCGACGGCGCCTGCTCGACTATCTGAAGCGGGCGGACGCTTCTCGATACGAGACGCTTATTGGGCGTCTCGGGTTGCGGCGCTGACCTGTTGGCGGAACGCTGCTCCCACTCCCCGGCGACGGCGCCATCCTGGGATGGCTCGTGCGGCCGGTTCATGAGTTGCATCACCACAAGACCGCGGCCCGAAAGGCCGCAAAGAAACGTTGGCAGCGCGCGGCGGAATCCGCCGTCGCGATGACTGCCGCCATGTTCGCAAAGGATGAACGATAATGTTTCAGGTTTACCGTAAGGAACTGGATTGGGGCGGCCGCCGCCTCGTGCTCGAGACCGGCAAGATCGCCCGCCAGGCCGATGGCGCAGTGCTCGCCACCTATGGCGAGACGACGGTGCTGTGCACCGCGGTGGCGGCGAAGACCGCAAAGCCCGGCCAGGACTTCTTTCCGCTGACCGTCAACTACCAGGAAAAGAC
>JASHUW010000085.1 GCA_030039815.1 Alphaproteobacteria bacterium | reverse complement strand
CCGAACGCGGTGCAGCTGACGCCGATTCCGACGAGCACACCCATGCTGAGCACGAGCATCAACCCGTTCGTAGACATTCCCGCCAAGCCAAGACCAATGGCGAAAACAATGGCGCCAAAGGCGACAACCGGTGCCGCGCCGTAACGATCCGCGGCTGCTCCCGTAAAGGGTTGCGCAAATCCCCACACCAAATTGTGGAGAGCGATGGCGAACGCGATCAGCGCGACTGGTATGCCGTGGTCATGGGAGAACGGTCCGATGAAGAGGCCGAATGTCTGCCTGATGCCGAGCGCGGTGCTCATGATGATCCCGCCTGCGATCATCCCAAGTAGCGCATAGCTCACTTTGCGGGTTGCTTCCCCGCTCGCGACGAAGGACGTCATCTCCACTCCTTTCCAACCTCCGGGAGCGCCGGCGTTTTTTCGCTCCCAAAGCCAACGACGCTCGGACCAACTGATGGCCCGATGCCGCTAAAGGAAGGCGCTTCCATGCTCCGTTACAAACGAGGAAACATTCGGCGCCGCATGAGTGCTACGAATGCGAGAAAGCATCGATCACCGCTGTGTAGATGCTGGCGCCCGACAAAACCAGCGCCGGCGCAGCCGATATCGCGGCGTCACTACGGGCCTCGACCTGGCCGTAAGCCACTCTCTCGACGGGCTCTCCCTACTCTGCGATCTGCGTGAAATCCCCGTGCCGCCCGGCGCCGCCGGCGAAGCGAGCGGCCCCCTTGGTGCCTTCCGCCTTGAACACTCCGGAGCAGTTATTCCACTCCCGTTGCAATGCCCCCATCTCGGGCAGCCCATGTTGGAGATAGATTGAACGGCGATCCGCGCGCAAACAGGCCTGCGGAAAGCGGGACATCTCTTGGGCGAGCTCTTCGGCCGCCAGCCTTGCTTCCCCCCTCGGCACCATCCTCTCGCACAAGCCGATGCGCAGACACTCCTCGGCCTCGACCTTACGGCCAGTCATCATGATTTCGAGCGCACGGCCTTGCCCGACCAGGCGGGGCAGCCGCACTGTGCCACCATCCGAAAGAGGGACACCCCAGCGACGATTGTAAAAGCCCATATACGCACCTTCGGCCATCACACGGCAGTCCGCCCAAAGCGCCAGCTCCATGCCACCCGCGACGGCTGGGCCTTCAATCGCGGCGATCACAGGTTTGTTGAGCTCCAGTCGCGTCGGCCCCATCGGTCCCCGTGGGATCGGAGCGTCGTTCGATGGGAATTCCAGGGGCGAGGGCGCCGCCGGGTCGCGTGCCGCCAGGCGCTTCAAATCCGCGCCGGCCGAAAAAGCACCGCCCTCCCCCCACAAAACGGCGACATCGGCTGTCTCGTCGGCGTCAAACGCCAGGAAGGCCTCGTACAGCGCCTCGGCGTGCTCGGGATCAATCGCGTTTCGCGCCTCCGCACGGGAGTGAATGATCGTGGACACCCGACCCCCGCGTTCAATCCGAACCGGCATTGATGTCTCCGTTAATAGCTCTCCGATTGGGACTTGGCCCCGCTAGTCTTCCGGCGCATGGCAACACACGCAGATCTTGTTGCCGTCCGGGTCACGGAAATACGCCCCGTAAAAATTCTCATGGTATTCAGGTCGCAGCCCTGGTGGCCCCTCAGGCCGAGCACCAGCTGCGATCGCGACCGCGTAGCATTCGTCGACCGAACCGCGATCGGCCGCGAGCAGCGCCGCCATTTGCCCGTTCCCCGGCGCTGCCGGCTTGCCGTTATACGGCTTGCCGACAAGAAACAGCGGCCGGTCCGCGGATTGCGGCTTCCACCCCGCCCAGGGTCGTTCCGGCTCGATGAATTTCAGCGGGAAATTCAATACGCCCATGATTTTTGAATAGAAATCGAACGCGCGATCAAAATCGGAAACGCCGAGATGGACGTGCGACAACATGATTTGAACTTCTCAGGGCCTCGTGAACTTCGACGCCGCGCACCAGCGCCCGAAATAAAGCCACCTCCGCCGACGCTACAAACGAGGAAAACGCCTGTTTCGCATTTGCGCAGGGAATGCCTTTCGCTTACCTGCTTATCCGCACCGCTGCGCAATCGCCGCTGCTTCGGCATTGATCCAGCGCACGACCTCTTCGACCTCCCGCCGCGGTGGAGAAGCGGTTCTGATCAGCCAGTAGGCGTTGGATGTCACAGGCCCCGGCTGGGGCAACGCGACGGTGACCAGGCGCCCGTCGTCGAGCATCCGGCCAATCAATTCGAGACGTCCGAGTGCCAATCCTTGACCGGCGATCGCGGCATGAATCATCTGATCGTACTGGTTGAAGCGCAGAACGCCTCTCGGCTTGACCTCTTCCCATCCCTGACAACGCAGCCAATCACTCCACCTCAGCCAGGGGCGGTACGCATCCTCGAATTCCAGCAAGACCCGATCTTCCAGCTCACTCGGTTCGGCCAAGCTCGACAATCCAAGGGATGGATGCGCGACCGGTGCAACCGTCTCACCAAATAGCCGGGTCGCTCCCGCCGGTGCGTCTTCGGGCGGGCCATAGCGGATCGCGAGATCAATCCCTTCGGCTCGCAGATCATTCAGCTTGTTGTTCGCTGAAATCCGTACGTCGATGTTTGGGTGCTGCTGAAGAAAATCGCCAAGACGCGGCATCAGCCACAGACCCGCGACGCCCACGGCCGCCGTGATGGTCACCGGCCTTGCGGCCGAACTCGCCTTCATGGACCTGATAACGTCCTGCAACTGTCGTAAAGCCGGGTCAGCGCTGTGAAACAACCGCTCGCCTTCTGATGTGAACACGATCGAGCGGTGTCCGCGCACAAACAACTTCACCCCGAGCATCTCTTCCAGCGTTCGCACTTGTCGGCTGACCGCCGACTGCGTCAGGAACAGATCTTCCGCCGCCAGCGTCACGCTCATGCGCCGCCCGACGGCGACGAAGCCGCGGATCAGATCAAGCGAGGTCAGGTGACCGAGCGTTTCCCGTCGTCTGGCTGAAGACTGCCTCATTCAAGTCGAGCCCCACCAAAGTGCGGTTGCCGCCCCTTTTTATCGGTCGCGTGCGGGGCGATCGCAAGGGCACGCCAAGGGGCATCCGATGGACGGCTCGCGACCCGATGCGGCCTGGCGGGAACAGATCGTTATTGTCTCTATTTCGAGGCTAACGCGAGGGCGTCGTCCAAGCGATCGTTGCCCCAAAACATCTCCGTCCCGACAAAGAAGTTCGGAGCGCCGAAGATGCCTTTAGTGCGCGCCTCTTCTGTCTGCTCGCGCAGTCGTGCCTTGATCGGCTCGGCTTGAGCCGCCTCGACGATTTCCGCGCCGGGATAATCCAGTTCGGTCAGGATTTCGGCTAGCGGCGCGGCCTGATTGATGTCCCGGTCAAGCACAAAATTGAGTTCCATGACCCGCCGGCAGAACTCCCCGACCCACGGTTCTTCGGCCCCCAGCAGCGCCACGCGAGCCGGCATCACGCCCAGCCGCGGAAATGTGGAAGGGCGTACCCAGCGCAAGCCATATTTTCGGGCCTGTCGCGCCAGGTCCTGCCACATATAGGTGCCGCGCTCTTTTTCCTCGATCGAGGGCCTTTTGCCCAGAGCCTGTAGTATTGGCCCCAACAGAAAGGGCTTCCAGCCGATCCGAACACCCAGCCGTCGCGCCTCGTCTTCGATCCGCATCACGCTCAGGTAGCTGTAAGGACTGCCGAACTCGAACCAGAACTCGATTTCTGGCAGCCGTTTCGATGTTGCTTGTTCCATGGTCACGCTCCGCCACTTGCGAGTGTCATTCGAAAATCCCGAATCCACGTCGCCATCCGTCGCGAGAGCCGGACATCAACGTTCTCGCCTTCAAAATTCGTTTCGGCAACCGAAGACGGCACGACGCCATCGAGCGTATTGGCGTTCAGCACCGCATACGCATGGCCATCGATCACGCTCGTTGCAAAGAGGAACACTCCACAATTTTTACAAAAATGAAACGACGCGGTGCGAGTACCGAATTCGTATTTCGTCAGAGCCGACACATCGCGCACCGTAACTGCGAGGGATGCTTTTGGATTGCCAAAGTAGGCCGGCGCATGTTTCGTGCAAAATGTACAGTTGCATTTTCGCAGCGACAGGGGCAGGCCCCCCGGCCAATCAAGCGTGTAGGTGACATTCCTGCAGTGGCAGCTGCCGGGTAGTGATTGCGTTGTGTTCTGCATTTTTATTTCTCGACCTTCACTGGCAAAGGCGAGATTTCCCGACAAACCTCGAGTTGCCAGCCATCCGATCCAATGACCTGAAATCCCATCGCTCGAGCGAGGCATCGCATTGGCCAGTTCTCGTGTCGGATATACCCGACAAGTTCGGTAAGTCCCCGGTGCGCGGCACCTCGAAACACCTCTGCGAGTAGCGAACGAGCGATGCCCTGTCGGTGTCGATCGGACCGGACGATGACGGCCAATTCGGCGGTTTCGGGTGTCAAGAACACGAGATTCGCAACGCCCAGCACCTCGGCGGCCGCATCGAATGCAGCGAATGCAGCGTTCTTGCCCATCGCCGAGGTCTCCGGGAGAAAATGCTTCATGGAAAACTTCAACGACGGGAACCGCATCCTCACGTCGTGCATGGTCAGGTGTTGGAAAAAGGCGGCGCAAGCGACCTCATCCGTGGCCTTCAGTTCAGCGATGACAAGCGCGCGCCGGTCGGGGGTATCAGCCAAAGAACAATACGGCGCTGAGCCCGTGTCGAGCTCCGGCATTGCCAAATCTACGGCACCCATCAAGACGGTCGCTCCCGTCGACATCGCACCGATCACAAGCCATCGCGACCCCGGGCTCAAACAAGGAATTTTCTCCGGTCGCATGATCCACGAGAATGTCGGAACGCTCGCCTCAGCGAGCCGCGAGTCACGACTATCGGTCGATCGTGGATTGGAATGGGCTACTCACGAGCCGCGGTCGGGAGAAGCTCCTGCCCCATCGCCGTCTTCAGGGTCGCCCCCCGAGTCAGACACTTCGCGGCCGCTGCGGCCCGCTCGATATAACGTTTGTCGTCGTGCACCAAGAGCAGGGAGAAGCAACCCTCCAGGATCAACTGCAGCTGTTGGGCCTTTTCCGTCGCGTGCTCCACATCGCGGGCGACAAGCTGCGCAGCGATCCACGCCTCTAGCGTTGCCTTGTGACGTCGGGCGATCGCGCGGGCGGGATGGCCGGGGAGATCGGCGAGTTCCATCACCAGACGAGTGAAGCCCGCGCCCTCCCACCGGGGCCGCGATGCCCATCGAGCAAGATCGGAAAACAGCGCATCAAGGAAGCCTTCAAGATCGCGCGGCAGTCGGGCTCCCCAGCGCTTGATGCGCTCGATTGCCAGTTCGTGCTGAAACGCAAGCGCGGCACCAAGCAGATCGTCCTTGCTCCGGAAGTGATAGTACAGCGTTCGTTTCGTTACGCCTGCCGCCTCGGCGATGGCGTCAAGCCCGACCCGCACGAACCCTTTGCGATAGAAAAGCTCGTAAGCGGCCTCGAGGATCCGCTGTTTTGTGTCGGCAGCTGCCCGGGCCATCAGGCTCTCCACTTGTTAGACCGCATAGTGAATACACCGCGCGACCGCGCGGCGATTAAATTCCCGAACGATCATCGTCGAGGGCACTCCGTGGCTCGGGGCAGCGCATTTCAAATGATTCTCGCACCGCCGATCAAAACTCTCGTGCTCTTGCCGCATGGCGCACCGCTATTCGCCGGGAACCGGTCACGGATGGGTGTCCCGCCGGAAAGCAACCGATCGACTGACCGGGCGTTCGAACCGTG
>JASHUW010000084.1 GCA_030039815.1 Alphaproteobacteria bacterium | reverse complement strand
GCCGCCTCACGAGCCGCTGCCGCATGCCGTGGTGACCGAAGAGCCGGTCTTCGAGGTCATGGTCGAGGCAGCGATCGAAGGCGCGGCGATGCCGGCCGTCGAACCCGAACCGGAGGCCGAGCGAGTGCTCGAGGCCGTCGGCGCCGATACGGCGCACGAGCCGGAACCCGAGCCGGCGCCGCGCCCGCGCCACGAGCCGAGCGTGCCCGAGGGGGTCGACGTCCATGCCGTCACGGAAAAGCCGGCATCGCCCCGGCGCGGCTGGTGGACGCGGCTGATCCAGTGAGCAAAAGGGCCGGGGCCGGAGGGCGAGGCCTTACCTGTCACCGCATTCTCTTTGCCGCGGCGATCTTCTTCGCCGTCGCCTGGCCGCGCCTCGGCTGGTGTCATGCCGATGACGAGACCGGTAATGGCGGCACCATCCTGCGCGACACCGAGATCGAGAACGACATCCGCACGCTGGGGACGCCGATCTGGCGCGTCGCCGGGCTCGATCCGGCGACGATGGGCATCTACATCGTCGACGATCCGCAGCTGAACTCGTTCGTTGCCGGCGGCCAGGCGATTTTTCTCAATAGCGGGCTCATCGAGCGCGCCGAAACGCCGAACATGCTGATCGGCGTCATGGCGCACGAGACCGGCCACATCGCCGGTGGCCATATCCTGCGCGCACTGGAGGCGATGAAGAACGCCAGCATCGAGACGATCATCGCTGAGGCGATCGCGATCGGCGCGTCGGTGGCCGGGGGCAGCGCGGCGGCGATGATCGCCGCCGCCGGCGAAGGCCAGCGCGCCTATATGAGCTTCTCGGTGGCGCAGGAGGCAACCGCCGACCACGCGGCGATGAAGTTCCTCGACCGCAGCGGGCAATCGTCGCGCGGCCTCTTAAAATTCTTCGAGATTCTTCAAGCCGACGAACCGCTGGACGGGGAGCCGACCGACCCGTGGGCACGCACCCACCCGCTAACCAGCGCGCGCATCGAGTATGTGCGCCACCATGTCGAGACCTCGCCCTATTCCGACGTCCCCGACCCGCCGCAATTCGTCACGCTGTTGAAGCAAGTGCAGCTTAAGCTGCACGCCTTCCTCGACGACCCGTCGGCGACGTTGCGTGCCTACCCGCCAAGCGACCATTCGCCCGACGCGCGTTACGCGCGGGCGATCGCCTATTACCGCATTCCGCGGCTCGACAAGGCGGTGCCGGAAATCGACGGGCTGATCCACGATTTTCCGAAAAACCCGTATTACGAAGAGCTGAAGGGCCAGATGCTGTTCGAGAACGGCCGCATCCGCGAGGCGATCGCGCCCTATGAGGAAGCGGTGAAGCTCGCGCCCGACGCGCCGCTGATCCGGATTTCGTTGGCGCAAACCTATATCGAGAGCGGCGACCCATCGCTCGTCAAGCGCGCGATCGCCTATCTCGATGACGCGTCGCGCGATGAGGGCCGCGAGGATCTGGTGTGGCGGCTGCTCGCCACCGCTTACGGCCGCGACAACCAGTTCGGCAGGGCGGCGCTCGCGCTGGCCGAGGAGGCGCTGGTCGACGGCAAGAAAAAGGATGCGCAGCAACAGGCGCAGCGCGCCAAGCAGATCCTGCCGCACGGCTCGCCGGCCTATCAGCGCGCCGAGGAAATCCAGCGCGAGGCGAAAGACCTCGACACGGACTAAGCTGCCTGGGACCAGGCTGCCCCTGCCACCCCGTTAGCGGAAAGTGTGTGCCATGCCCCTGCGTTTCTTGTTCGCCGTGCTGCTCGCCGCGGTGATCCTCGGCGTCGCCGGGCCGCCGCTCGCCGCAGCCTCCGACTTCACCCCGGACCAGCAGAAGGAGATCGAGGCGATCATCGGCCAGTATCTGAAGAACCACCCCGACGTGCTGATCGATGCGATCCAGGCGGCCGACGCCAAGCTCAAGGCCGACGCCAAGGATAAGGCGACGCAGGCGCTCGCCGCCAACCGGCAGCAACTCTATGACGACCCGCTGTCGCCGATCGCCGGCAACCCCAACGGCAATGTGACGCTGGTCGAGTTCTTCGACTATCGCTGCCCCTATTGCAAACAGGTCGAGCCGTCGCTCGAAAAGCTGATCGGGGAGGACCATCAGCTCAAATTCGTGTTCAAGGAATTTCCGGTGCTGGGGCCGGATTCGGAAGTGGCGGCGCGGGTTGCCCTCGCCGCCAGGAAGCAGGGGAAATACGACGCCTTTCACCGCGCGATGATGAACACCGCCGGGCATATCGACGAGACCGTGATCTACAAGGTCGCGGCCTCGGTCGGGCTCGACATGGACCGCCTCAAGCAGGACATGACTTCGCCCGATATCGAGAAGGAGCTGAAGGCCAATCTCGACCTCGGCAAGACGCTCGACCTCGACGGGACGCCGTCCTTCATTGTCGGCAGCACCATCGTCCCCGGCGCGATCAGCGCCGCCGATCTGAAGCAGCTCGTGGCCGACGCGCGGAAGAAATAGAGGCGACGGTCAGACCAGCCGCGGCTTGTCGCCTTCGACGAGGATGCGCCAGAGGACGCGGCTTTCACGCCGGTCGTAGTCGCCATGGGCGCGGTGGAGCGTCGCGCGGTCGTCGAAGATCAGCACGTCGCCCTTCTTCCATTTGTGGTGATAGGTGATCTCCGGGCGGATCATGCGCCGGAGCAGATCTTCCATATAGGCGCGGCTGAGATCGGGGCTCATGCCCTCGATGTACTGCACCTTGGTGACGTGGAAATAGACCGCGCGGGTGCCGTGCACCGGGTGGGTGCGTACCATCGGATGGACGACCGGCTTGGCGTAGCGCTCTTCGTCCTCCTGGCGCGTGCCGACGCGGTCGATGTCGAGCATGTTGACCGAGCACATAGCACAAAGGCGCTCCTGCTCTTCGGTATCGAGCGCGTCGTACGCGGCGCGCATGCTGGCGATGCTGGTGCCGCCGCCGGATGACGGCACCTCGACGCCGTAAAGCATCGTCGCGAGCGGCGGTTTTTCGTGGTTGGTGTGGTCGGTGTGCCAGGCCTCGGCAACCTTGCGGCCCTCGGTGTGGAGCACAAGGCCGATCAGCTCATGTCCCGGCATGTGGTTCTGCGAATAATGCTGGCGCATCACCGGGCCGAAGGCCTTGCCGGCGTTGAGATAGCCTTCCGGTGTCAGCTCCTGGCCAGGAAAGACCAGCGCCAGATGCTCCGACAGCGCCTGCGACAACTTCTCATGCGTCTCGGCATCGACCGGCTCGGCGAGGTTGATGCCGGTCACCTCGGCGCCGATCACCGGGTGCAGCTTGCGGATGTTGAGCTCGGGCATCGCGTCCTCCCTTTACCGACCTTCCGCGATCGTATCCCTGCAACGGGAGGATCAGAAGAAGCTTCACCGCTGCACAGCTATGACGACCCGATCTCAAGGTTGCGGATCAACCTGACGGCAACTCCCGCGATGGCGGCCCAGTGCCGTCGACATGATCTACACGGTCGCCTTTTAATAATGGCGACCCGTTAACGAACTAATATTCATGATGATTATTATTGCTACTACAATAGCGGTAATAAATATAGCTATGAAAAAGGCCTTCTTGTGGCGACCTTTATTATTTGTGTTCATGATGTTTCCGATCAGTCGAGCATGCGCAGGCGATAGCCGACGCCGGTTTCGGTCATGATGTGGGTGGGGCGCTCGGGGTCGGGCTCGATCTTCTGGCGCAGCTGGCGGATGTAGATGCGCAGGTACTGCACGTCGGCGTCGCCGCCCCACACCTCCTTCAGGATCATGCGATGGGTCAGTACCTTGCCGGCGTGCTGAACGAGCAGGCGGAGGATGTCGTATTCGCGCGGCGACAGCTTCACCTCGCCGCCGCGCACGGTGACGATGCGGCGCACCAGGTCGACCGTGAGGTCGCCGCTGTGAAACAGCGGCTTTTCGCCTTCCTGCTGCAGCCGGTGGCGCAGCGCGGCGCGGATGCGGGCCAGGAGCTCGTCGACGCCGAACGGTTTCGTGACGTAGTCGTCGGCGCCAAGGTCGAGCGCCTCGACCTTGCCGGCCTCGTCGGTGCGGCTGGTCAGCACGATGATCGGCACCGGCGATCCCGACGCGCGCAGGCGGCGGATGACCTCGAGCCCGTCAACGCCGGGAAGGCCGAGGTCGAGCATCACCATGTCCGGCGCGCGGCGGCGGATTTCGGCGAGCGCCGCCTCGCCGGTTTCCTCCTCGATCACGTCATAGCCCTCGGCGCGCAGGCTGGTGCGCAGAAAGCGGCGGATCGCCGGCTCGTCATCGACGACGAGAACGCGCAGCGGCCCAGAGGCGCTCATGACGGGGTCACCATGGATGGGGTGCTCATTTCGCGGCCGCCGTGCTGGGCTGATGCGCTTCGGCCGACACGGGCAGCGACAGGGTGAAGATCGCGCCCGAGCGGTCGCGCCGGTTGCGCGCCTCGATCGTCCCGCCCATCGCCTCGATAAAGCCGCGGCAGATCGCGAGGCCGAGGCCGGTGCCGGCGCGCTGCCGGTCTTCGGCGTGGACGCGATAGAATTTGTCGAAGATGCGTTCGAGGTCCTGGGGCGCGACGCCCGGCCCCTCGTCGATGACCGAAAGCCGAACGCTGCCGCTCATCGCCGAGGGGCCGCCCTCCGCCTCGATGCGGATCAACGAGCCGACGGGCGCGTATTTCGCGGCGTTGTCCAGGATGTTGAACAGCACCTGCTCGGACAGGACGGGGTCAAGATCGAGCATCGGCAGATGGGCGGGGATGTCGAGCTCGACATGGTGCCCGGCGAGGATCTTGGCGGCACGCTCAAGCGCGCTGCCGACCAGCTCGGCGAGGTCGACCGGAGCGGCGCGCGGCGCAATCGCGCCCGATTCGAGCCGGGTCATGTCGAGCAGATTGGCAATGAAGCGGTTGAGCCGCTCGGCCTCCTCGCGGATCGTGCCGGTCATCTCCTTCATCGACTTTTCGTCGAGGCGCGCGCCGTAACTGTCGAGGCTCGTCGCCGCGCCGAGGATCGAGGCGAGCGGCGTGCGCAGATCGTGCGACAGCGAGGTCAGGAGCGCCGATTGCAGCCGGTCGGTCTCGGCCGCGATCTTGGCGCGGTCGAGGTCTTCGACGAGGTTGATGCGCTCGATGGCGAGCGCGGTCTGATCGGAGAGCGCGTCGAGCAGGCGGCGTTGGTCGGGGGTCAGGAGCGGGCCGGGACTGTCGTTGTCGATCCCCACCACCCCGACCGCGCCGCGCCCGGTGCGGATCGGCAGGAACAGGCGGCGCGTGCCGGGCAGCGTGTCGGCGTCGCGGCCGGCGGGACGGTTGTTCTGCCAGCACCATTTGGCCGCGGCGAGGTCGGCCTCGTCGAGCAGATCCTCGGGCGGGTAGCCGGCGCGCACCGCGATGCTCTCACCCTCGGGGAGGAGCAGCACCACCCGCACCTTGAGCATCAGCGCGATCTGATAGGCGGTTGCCCACAGCAGCTCGTCGAGCGTCACCACCGCCGCGAGTTTGCGGCTGAACAAATAGAGGTCTTCGGTGGTCTTGGCGCGCTGCCGGGCGGAGACGGCTTGGGCGCGCACCCGCGCCGCGAGATTGCTGGCGATCACGGCGA
>JASHUW010000083.1 GCA_030039815.1 Alphaproteobacteria bacterium | reverse complement strand
GTAGGCGATAGCGCTGCCCAGCACCGCGGTCAGGAACACCAACGCGACGTTCTGCACCGCCAGCCATTGCTGCATGCCGATGCCTACGAGCAGCGCCAGCCCCACCAAGCCGAGGCTGCCGATATAGGGGTTGGCGTCGAACGCCGGCGGACGCGCGGTGACGCTTTCGCCGATAGCGTCGTGATCCTGGCTGCTGTGGGGGAGATCGCGTTGCGGCTCGGCGATGACATGGACGTGCAGATCGCCGGCGCGGCGGATCAGCCGGTGCGTGTTGGAGCCGCGCCACAGCTCCGACCAGCGCGAGCGATGCGACTTGGCGATCACGACATGGGTGAAGTTGTTGTCGTGCGCGTAGTCGACGAGGCCTTGCGTGACATCGGTGGCGGGGACGGTCGCGGCTTCGCCCCCGAGCCGCTCGGCCAGGCGCAGGCACTCGGCGATGCGGTCACGCGCCGCCTCGTCGAGCCGGTGGGTGCGCGAGGTCTCGACATGGATCGCCGTCCATGGCGCGCGCAGCCGGTCGGCCAGTAGCCGGGCGTAGCGCACCAGCGCCGCACAGGAGGGATCGGCGTTGACCCCGACGAGCACGCGCTCGCTCGCCGCCCAGGGGCCGGAGATCGCGTGCGCGCGCATGTAGTTGACCATCTGCTCGTCGACCCGCTGCGCGGTGCGGCGCAGCGCCAGCTCGCGCAAGGCGGTCAGGTTGCCGGGCTGGAAATAGTGGCGGACGGCGCGCTCGGCCTGGGCCGGCACGTAGACCTTGCCCTCCTTGAGGCGCTGGATCAGGTCCTCGGGCGTGAGATCGACGACCTCGACATCGTCGGCGCGGTCGATGATCGAATCGGGCACGGTCTCGCGCACCCGAATGCGGGTGATCTTGGCGACGACGTCGTTGAGGCTTTCGAGATGCTGGATGTTGAGCGTGGTGTAGACGTCGATGCCGGCGGCGAGCAGCTCCTCGACGTCGAGATAGCGCTTCGGATGGCGGCCGCCGGGCGCGTTGGTGTGCGCCAACTCGTCGACGAGCACGAGCTTGGGCCGGCGCGCGAGGATGGCGTCGATGTCCATTTCCTCAAGCACGTGGCCGGCATACTCGGTTTTGCGGCGCCGCACGATCTCAAGCCCGGCGAGCAGCGCCTCGGTATCCTTGCGACCGTGGGTCTCGACGACGCCGACGACGGTATCGATACCCTCGCGCACCTTGGCCTGTGCGGTCTGCAACATCTCGTAGGTCTTGCCGACGCCAGGCGCCGCGCCAAGGAAGATCTTGAGCCGGCCGCGACCTTCCTGCTCCGCCTGCTGCAGCAAGGCCTCAGGCGAGGGGCGATGGCCGTTGCGATGATCGCTTTCTGGGCGCTCCGAGTTCACCCGGCTATTTTGCTCCCTGCGCGGTGTCGAGCGCTAGATTCAGCGCGAGGACGTTGACCCGCGGCTCGCCGAGCACGCCCAGCATGCGCGGCGTGATGTGGTCTTCGACCAGCTTCTTGACCGCGGCTTCCGACATGCCGCGGGCCTTCGCGACGCTCGGCACCTGGAATAGCGCGCCGGCCACGGTGATGTCGGGGTCGAGCCCGCTTGCCGAGGTGGTGACGAGATCGACCGGCACCGGCGTGCCCGGGTTTTCCGCCTGCAACGTCTTGGCGTCGCCGGCGACGCGGTCGACCAGCGCCTTCGAGGTCGGCCCGAGATTGGAGCCGACCGAGTTGTCGGCGGCATAGGGCACCGGGTCGTTCTTGCTCGGGTCCTTCGGGTCCGGCTCGGTTGTCGCCGAGGGGCGGCCGTGGAAATACTTGGCGTCGGTGAAGTTCTGGCCGATCAACTCCGAACCGATGACCTGGTCGCCGCGCTTGACGAGGCTGCCATTCGCCTGGTGCGGGAACAGCACCTGGGCGATACCGGTCATGCCGAGCGGGTAAACGAGTCCGGTGATGACGGTCATCACGACGATCATCACGATGGCGGGGCGGATTTCCCTAAACATGGTCAAGGTTCCTTAGGCGAGGCCGACGGCGGTGACGAGCAGGTCGATCAGCTTGATGCCGATAAATGGCGCGACAATGCCGCCGAGGCCGTAGATCAACAGGTTGCGGCGCAGGATCGCGGCGGCGCCAACCGGCCGATAGGTCACGCCCTTCAACGCCAGCGGGATCAGCGCGATGATGATCAACGCGTTGAAGATGATGGCCGAGAGGATCGCGCTTTGCGGGGTCGCGAGGTTCATGATGTTCAGCGCCTGGAGCTGCGGATAGAAGGCGAGGAACATCGCCGGGATGATCGCGAAATACTTCGCGACGTCGTTGGCGATCGAGAAGGTGGTGAGCGCGCCGCGCGTCATCAGCAGCTGCTTGCCGATCTCGACGATCTCGATGAGCTTGGTGGGATCGCTGTCGAGGTCGACCATGTTGCCGGCCTCGCGCGCCGCCATCGTGCCGGTGTTCATCGCGACGCCGACATCGGCCTGGGCGAGCGCCGGGGCGTCGTTGGTGCCGTCGCCGCACATCGCGACCAGCTTGCCTTGCGCCTGCTCGTCGCGGATGAGCTTCAGCTTCATTTCCGGCGTCGCCTGGGCGAGGAAGTCGTCGACGCCCGACTCGGCGGCGATCGCCGCGGCGGTCAGCGGGTTGTCGCCGGTGATCATCACCGTGCGGATGCCCATCTTGCGCAGCGCCGCGAAGCGCTCGCGGATGCCGCCCTTGACGATGTCCTTCAGGTGGATGACGCCAAGCAGCCTGCCGTCGCGCGCCACCGCGAGCGGCGTCCCGCCATCGCGGGCGATGCGCTCGGCGATTGCGTTGACCTCGTCGACCCCAGGCGAGCGGCGCAGAGCGACCGCGACATTGCCGCGAGAAGCGGGCGCCGGAACTTCGCCGACATAAGCCAGCACCGCGTCGACCGCGCCCTTGCGGATCGAGGAACCCTCGAAATCGATGCCGCTGATCCGGGTCTGCGCGGTGAACGGAATGAAGTTGGCGTTGAGCGGCGCCATCTCGCGGCCGCGGATGCCATATTTCTCCTTGGCGAGGACGACGATCGAGCGGCCCTCGGGGGTCTCGTCGGAAAGCGAGGAAAGCTGCGCCGCATCGGCAAGGTCGCGTTCGTCGACGCCCGAGACCGCGACGAACTCGGTCGCCTGGCGGTTGCCGAGGGTAATCGTGCCGGTCTTGTCGAGCAGCAGCGTGTCGACATCGCCCGCGGCCTCGACCGCGCGGCCCGACATCGCGAGCACGTTGAACCGCACCAAGCGGTCCATCCCGGCGATGCCGATCGCCGACAAGAGCGCGCCGATCGTCGTCGGGATCAGGCAGACGAACAGCGCCACCAGCACGAGCACCGACATGTTGCCGCCGGCATAGGACGCGAAGGAGGGGATCGTCGCGACGGCGAAGACAAAGATGATCGTCAGGCCGGCGAGCAGGATGTTGAGCGCGATCTCGTTCGGCGTCTTTTGCCGCTCGGCGCCCTCGACGAGCGCGATCATGCGGTCGAGGAAGGTCGAACCCTGCGCCGCGGTGATGCGCACCTTGAGCCAGTCGGAGATCACCTGCGTACCGCCGGTGACCGCCGAGCGGTCGCCGCCGCTCTCACGGATCACCGGCGCGGATTCGCCGGTGATCGCCGCCTCGTTGACCGAGGCGACGCCTTCGATCACCTCGCCGTCGGAGGGGATCATGTCGCCCATCTCGACGAGCACGACGTCGCCGGGCTTGAGCGAGGTGCCGGCGACTTGCGTCCACTCGCTTTGCGCCCCTGGCCCCTTGCCGGAAAGCAGCTTCGCCATGGTTTCGGTCTTGGCGCGCCGCAGGGTTGCCGCCTGCGCCTTGCCGCGGCCTTCCGCCACCGCCTCGGCGAAGTTCGCGAAGACGATGGTGAACCACAGCCAGAGATTGATCTGGAACGAGAAGCCGTAATTGCCGGCGCCGGTGACGAGGTCGCGCAGGAAGAGAAGCGTGGTCAGCGTCGCGACCACCTCGACGACAAACATCACCGGATTGCGGATCATCACCCGCGGGCTCAGCTTTTTGAAGGCCTCGCCGATAGCGGGAATGACGATCTTGGTGTCGGTCAGCGTGGTGCCCGACGACCGCTGGCGGGACTGGATGAGGTCCATTGTGGACATGGATTGCGCCCTTTCGAGGCTCAGTAGAGGGTGCCGGCGTGCATCGCCAGCTGCTCGACGACAGGACCGAGCGACACCGCTGGGAAGTAGATGAGGCCGCCGGTGATCGCGATGACGCCGATCAGGAGGCCGACAAAAAGGCTGCCGTCGGTCGGGAAGGTGCCCGCCGAGGCCGGCACGATCTTTTTCGCCGCCAGCGAGCCGGCGACCGCCAGCATCGGCACGATCATCAGGAAACGCCCGATGAACATCGCCAGGCCGCCGGTCGTATTATAGAACGGCGTGTTGCCCGTGAGCCCGGCGAAGGCGCTGCCGTTATTGCCGGTCATCGAGACAAAGGCGTAGAGGATCTCGCTGAAGCCGTGCGGCCCCTGGTTCGCCGGGCCGGCGAGACCGGCAGGCAGCACCGTCGCGAGTGCGCTGAAGCCGAGCATCGACAGCGGCAGGATCAAAATGGCGAGCATCGCCATCTTCACTTCCTTCGACTCGATCTTCTTGCCGAGATATTCGGGCGTACGGCCGACCATCAGCCCGGCGATGAACACCG
>JASHUW010000082.1 GCA_030039815.1 Alphaproteobacteria bacterium | reverse complement strand
CCAGCGCCGCGCCATGTGGCCGTCGAGCCAATCGGTGATGCCGGCGGCCGAGAACAGCGCGCAGCAGAACCAGCGTGCGGAATCGCCGTCGAGGTAGAACGTCGCCACGACGACGGGAATCGCCAGGATCCGCGACAGGGTCAGCAAATTCGGCAGGCTGGTCAGCGGCACATTGATCTCCGGGCGCGAGAGGCCGGCGGACGGGAACCAATCTTAGCCATCCGCATGAAAATGGTCATAAACCTTTTTTGCGACAGTCTTGCTGATGCCGGCGACGCGCTCGATCTCGGCGAGGCCGGCGCGCGCGACGCTACGCGCCGAGCCGAAATGATGTAACAGCGCCTGCTTGCGCCGCGCGCCGATCCCGGCGATCTCGTCGAGCGGCGATTGGCCGAGCGACTTCGCGTGACGCGCCCGGTAGGTGCCGATCGCGAAGCGGTGCGCCTCGTCGCGCAGCCGCTGCAGGAAGTAGAGGACGGGATCGCGCGGCTCCAGCGAGAATGACGGCCGACCGGGGATGAAGAAGCGCTCGCGCCCGGCATTGCGGTCGGGACCCTTGGCGATGCCGACGACCGGCACGTCGCCGATGCCGAGTTCCTCGATCACCTCCTGCGCGATGCCGAGCTGCCCGAGCCCGCCGTCGATCAGCACCAGATCCGGCCAGGTGCCGCTCGTCCGCTCCGGGTCTTCCTTGACCGCCCGGGCGAACCGGCGGTGCAGGACCTCGCGCATCATCGCATAGTCATCGCCGCCAATCCCGTCGGGTTCCGGTTCCGGTGATGTTTCCGTTGCCCGCGGCTTCGGCCCGCGAATCGTGAATTTGCGGTACTGGTTTTTCATCAGCCCATCGGGGCCGGCGACGATCATCGCGCCGACCGCGTTGGCGCCCTGGTTGTGGCTGTTGTCGTAAACCTCGATGCGGTTGAGCGGGCCCGCCAGACCGAGCGCGGCCGCGACGCCGTCGAGGAGCTGGCGCTGCGTGCTGCTTTCGGCGAGGCGGCGGCCGAGCGCTTCGCGTGCGGTCGCGATGATGCGGTCGACGAGCTTCTTCTTGTCGCCGCGTCGCGGCACCTGCAACGTCACCTTGCGCCCGCCGAGCGACAGCGCCTCGGCGACAAGCGCCTGTTCCACCAGGTTGTGGCTCAACAGTACCAGCGGCGGCTTCGGCCGGTTGTCATAGAATTGGCCGACAAAGCTTGTCAGCACGTCCTCGACCGACATCTGCCGGTCGTGGCTCGGGAAATAGGCGCGGTTGCCCCAGTTCTGCTTGCCGCGGAAGAAGAACACCTGGACGCAGGTCTGGCCGCCCGCCTGGTGCGCCGCGATGACGTCGGCGTCGTCGATGCCGGGCGTGTAGATGTCCTGATGCCCTTGCACCATCGACAGTGCGCGAATGCGGTCGCGCATGATCGCCGCCGCCTCGAAATCGAGCGCCGTGGAGGCTACCTCCATCTCGACCGCGAGCCGCGCCTGGACATCGGCGCTGCGGCCGTTGAGAAAGCCTTTCGCTTCCTCGATCAGCGCCGCGTAATCCTCGGGAGTGATGCGGCCGACGCAGGGCGCGCTGCACCGCTTGATCTGGAACAGCAGACATGGCCGGGTGCGATTGTTGAACACGCTGTCGCTGCACGAGCGCAGCAGAAACGCCTTCTGCAGCGTGATCAGCGTGCGGTTGACCGCGCCGGCCGAGGCGAACGGGCCGAAATACGTGCCGTCATCGGCACGCGCGCCGCGATGCTTGGTGAGCTGGGGGAATTCGTGGCCGGCGGTGATGTGGATCAGCGGGAAGGACTTGTCGTCGCGCAGCAGCACGTTAAAGCGTGGCAGCAACCGCTTGATCATGTTGCATTCGAGCAGCAGCGCTTCGGCCTCGGTCTGGGTGACGACAATCTCCAACGCCGCGGTATCGGCCACCATGCGGCGCGTGCGATTGGAGAGGCCGAGCGGATGCGTGTAGTTCTGCACCCGCGCTTTCAGGTTGCGCGCCTTGCCGACATAGATCGCGTCGCCCTTGCGATCGAGCATGCGATAGACGCCGGGGCTGGCCGGCACGCTCTTCAGCGCGGCGCGGATGATCGCCGCGCCTCTCGCGATGCCGCCAACCGGCATTTTTTCCGCGGGCTCAGCCTCCGCATCTTGTGTCGGAGCGACGTCGAGACCGCCCGGGCCGCGGCGCGGATCGAACGATTCGGGCGCGAAGGTGCGCGCGCGCCGCGGCGTCCGCCGCGCCGATGCCGTTTCAAGACGATTTCCAATGCCTTCAGGCATATCCACCAAACCTGTGGATAACTCTGTCGAAAAGCCTCGCTGCGAAATGCGACAGTCCAGCAAACACAGAGTTTCCAGCCGGTTGCCTAAAAAAGAGGCAATTTATCAACCATTTGAATTTGCTATATGTTTCCTGCTGATTTGGTTAATAGCCTGTCATGAATCAAGCCTTTAGGACGCATAGAATGATGTCACACTTAGGTCACACGCGATGTGAACAACTTTAGGAGCGCAACGCAGACTCATGACGAATCCGAGGCTTAACCGTGACATTTTGTCACCCGCGGGAACGCTCCTAACATTGCACTTCATTCTATCACCGCGGTCTGCCGCGGCTGCGCCCAGCCGAGATGCTGCCCGCCGTCGAGCGCGATCATCTGCCCGGTCATCGCCGGCGCGTCGAGGATGAACCGCAGCGCGGCGGCAATCTCCTCGGGGCCGGTGCCGCGCCGCAAGGGCATAGCCCGGCATTGTTCGAGGAATTGCTCATGGCTCTGACGCGGGCTGGGGAGGGCGGGGCCCGGGCCGATACCATTGACCCGAATGCGCGGCGCCAGCGCCAGCGCCATCGTCCGGGTCAATGTCCATAACCCCGCCTTGGTCAGCGTATAGGACATGAAATACGGTGTAAGACTCCAAACCCGCTCGTCCAACAGATTGATAATGCTGCCGCCGGCATCCTTCGGCAGCGCGCGGGCAAATTCCTGGATCAGCACGAACGGCGCGCGCAGGTTGACCGCCATATGCGCGTCCCAGCTCCCGCGGGTCACGGTGTCGATCGTGTCGCCCTCGAAGATCGAGGCGTTGTTGATGAGCACGCCGATCGGCCCAAGCGCAGCCGCGGCGCGCGGCAGCAACGCCGCGACCTGCTCTTCGTCCGTCAGGTCGGCGGCCAGCGTCACCGCCTTGCCGCCGGCCTCGCGGATCGCAGCGGCGGTCGCTTCCGCGGCGGCGCCCGAATGCAGGTAGTGTACCGCGACTGCATAGCCGGCTTCGGCCAAAGCCAGGCAGCAGGCTTGGCCGATCCGCTGAGCGCCGCCGGTCACCAGCGCCGTTTTCGCTATCTCGGGCGTCGGAAACGCGCCGCTCGGTGGCTCAGAAGCGCCGGGCACGGCGTTCCTTCTTCGCGCGCATCTTGGCGCGCATCACGTCGCGCGCCGAGACGCCGGCGCGCCCGGCCTGCGAGCGGCCGCGCGGTCCACCCTCGTTCG
>JASHUW010000081.1 GCA_030039815.1 Alphaproteobacteria bacterium | reverse complement strand
GACCTTGCCCGACGAGCACGCCGCGCCCGCGCTGACCATGACGCCCTCAAGGTCGAGCGCGATGACCTGTGTCTCGGCCGAGACGCCGGGCATCGCGATAGCCGACGTGTTCGCCAGGCGCGGCACGTCGGCAGCGATGACGACGGCGTCGGACGGCAGCGCCGCTTCGAGCTGGTCGCGCAGCGCGCGGACGCGATCGTACTCGGCCGGGTCGCAGGCGGCGGCCGCAGCGGCAAAGCCGGCGATGCCGGCGAGATTCTCGGTGCCGGCGCGGCGGTTGCGCTCCTGGCCGCCGCCGCGCAGCAGCGGCGTTACCTCGGCATCCGGCGCCATCACCAGCGCGCCGATCCCGGCCGGGCCGCCGATCTTGTGCCCCGACAGCGTGAGGAAATCGGCGCCGAGCTCGGCCAGCGACAGTCTCATTTTCCCCGCGGCCTGCACCGCGTCGCAATGGAACAGCGCACCCGCAGCACGGGCGATTGCGGCTAGCTCGCCAACGGGTTGGATCGCCCCGGTCTCATTATTGGCAAGCATCACCGAGACCAGCGCGGGTCGATCATGGTCCGCGAGAAGCGCGGCGAGCACTTTGGTATCGACGAGGCCGTCGCGGTCGACCGGGATGCGCCCGGCATCGGGTACGGCCTGCAGCACCGAGGAATGCTCCACGGCCGAAACCAGCACCCGCGCCCGGCCGCTCCCGAGCAGCGCCAGATGATTGGCCTCGGTGCCCCCGCTGGTGAAAACGACCGCGTCAGCCGGCGCGCTCACGAGGGCGGCAACCGCCGCGCGGCTCTCTTCGACGAGCCTTCGGGCGGCGCGCCCGGCGCGATGCACCGACGACGGGTTGCCGCCGAGCGCCAAGGCGTCCGCCATCGCTGACGCGGCCTCGGGGCGCAGCGGCGCGGTGGCGTTCCAGTCGAGATAGGTTTCGCGGCGCGTCACGGCTTCACGATGTCACGGTTTCGGTCGATATCCGCGAAGACTTACTGCGCCGCCACGGCCGTGCGGTAGGCGAGGCCGCTGGAGCCGAGCACGCGCTTTTCGCAGACGTCACCCAAGGTCACCGAGCTCAGGTAGAGGTGGATCTGGTTGCTCAATTCCTCCCACAGATCGTGGGTCAGACATCGACTGCGGTCGCCGCGGCAGCCGAGCGTCGCGCCGGGCTTGCAGCGGATCGCGTGGATCGGCTCGTCGACCGCGAGGATGATATCGGAGATGCGGGTCGCGTCGCGTTCATGCGCCAGGAGGTAGCCGCCGCCCGGTCCGCGCACGCTCTTCACCAGACCGCCGCGGCGCAGCTTGGCGAACAGCTGTTCAAGATAGGAGAGCGAGATTTCCTGGCGCTCGGCGATATCCGACAAACAGACCGGGCCGTCCCCGCTGTTCTGCGCGAGGTCGACCATCGCCATCACTGCATAACGGCCCTTGGTGCTGAGCCTCATAGCGCTAGCCTCCCACCCGCTGATCTCATGACAGGCGCTCGCCTTCGGCGTCGTCGGCGATGGTATGCGGCGCTCGCGGCGCCTCGGCCTTCTCGCTTTCGAGTTCGTTGACGCGCGCGCGCAGGCTCGCGACTTCGTCGAGCAGACCGGATAGGGCGCGGGCGATCGGATCGGGAATATCCTCGCCGCTGACGCCGTAAGGGGTGAAGGCGGACTTCACCTCGTCGGGAGGCCGGCGGGTGATTTGCCGCGCCGGGTTGCCGACCATGATCGCGCCGGGCGGCACCTCCTTCAGCACCACGGCAGCGGCGCCAATCGTCGCTCCGTCGCCGACCTTGAATGGTCCCAGAACCTGCGCGTTCGAGCTAATGATGACATTGTTGCCGAGGGTCGGGTGGCGCTTGTGGCCGCTCTGGTCCTTCGACGGCCGCGTGCCGCCGAGTGTCACGCCCTGGTAGATCGTGCAGTCATCGCCAATCTCGGCCGTCTCGCCGATGACCACGCCAATGCCGTGGTCGATGAACAGGCGCTTGCCGATCACGGCGCCGGGATGGATGTCGATCGCGGTCAGCACTCGCCCAACATGAGCGACAAGGCGGCCGAGGAAATAGCAGCGATGCGTCCACAGCCAGTGCGCCATGCGATGGAACAGCAAAACCTGGAAGCCGGGATAGCAGAACACCACTTCTAGCGAGGAGCGGGCGGCGGGGTCGCGCGCCCGCGTGGCATCGATTTCGTCGCGCAGGTTCTTGAATAGCATGGCGTTCACTGTACTATCGTGGCCGCCGCGAGGAAGAGCCTAGCCGTTAGCCGGCCCGACGCGGTCCAAGAATCGAGATATAATTGCCCGACTACAACGATCAAGTAACCTTCGGCAACTTGCTGCCTCAGCGTTGCTCCATATTGCTCTTGAAACCCGACTCAACAGGTCGGAATCGCGATGCCTGACATCATCATCAATGGTCCGGAGGGTCGCATCGAGGGGCGCTACCATCACGTGCGCTCGGGCCCGGCGCCAATGGCGTTGGTGCTGCATCCTCACCCGCTACATGGCGGGAACATGAACAACCGGGTGGTCTACACGCTCTATCAGAGCTTTGTGCGGCGCGGTTTTTCCACACTGCGGATCAATTTCCGCGGGGTCGGGCGCAGCCAAGGCAGCTTCGATCGCGGCGAGGGCGAATTGGCCGACGCGGCGGCCGCGCTTGATTGGCTGCAAACCTATAACCCTAACGCCGGCTCGTGCTGGGTGGCGGGCTATTCGTTCGGCGCGTGGATCGGCATGCAGCTCCTGATGCGCCGGCCCGAGATCGAGGCGTTTATCGCGGTGTCGCCGCCGGCGAGCCAGTACGACTTCACCTTCCTCGCGCCTTGCCCTTCGTCGGGATTGGTGCTGCAAGGCGATCAGGACACGCTGGTCCCCATCGAGAGCGTGCAGAAGCTGGTGCACAAGCTGTCGCATCAGCGCGACATCAAGATCGACTTCCGCAAGGTGGCGGGCGCCGATCATTTCTTCGCCGACCAGCTCGAGCTGCTCGGCACCCAGGTCGAGGCGTATATCGCCGACCACATGACACCGGGTCGTCCCGAGCCCGTCACCCAGGGACGCGGGCGCAACTAGCTGCGGGAACGGGCGGTGCGCATCAGCGCCCAGATAACCCCGACGATCCCAACGAGCGTGAGCCCTCCGAAAACCAGCACGAAAGTGTTAGTCGCGCCGAGCAGCCGGTCGCCGGCCTCCCCGACCGCGTCGCCGGCAAAGAGCAGCATCGGCGCCCAGACCACCGCCGACACGACGTTGGCGAGCCAGAAACGGCCCTGCGGCATGCGCATCAGCCCCGCGGCCAACGGGATCACTGCGCGGATCGGCCCGAAAAACCGGCCGATCGCGACGCTCTTACCGCCGTGCCGCTCGAAGAATCGGATGCCGGCGGGCAGCATTTCCGGATGGCGCGAAAACGGCCAAAGCCGTGCAATGCCGCCGCCGAACCGGCGGCCTATCCAGTACGATACCGAATCGCCGAGCGTCGCGCCCAACACCGCCCCGGCCATTACCGGCAGGTAAGGCAGGGTCCCATCCGCCATCAGCGTGCCGGCGGCGATGAGCAGGGTTGTTCCTGGAAACAGAAGGCTGAGAAACGCGAAGCTCTCGCCGAACGCGGTAACGAACATGACCACGGCTGCCCAATCGGAATGCGCGGCGATGAAGGCGAGCGTCGGCTGAACGATGCTGTCCATGCACGGGCTATAGCCTATTCGCGTCCTTACAACACTATGCTGTATCGTCGTCCCAGTGCGGGGCGGGACCCGGGATTCGACCGCTTGCGCCGTTGCAACTGGATACCCGCCTTCGCCGGTATGACGAGTTGTGCTGAGCCCGAAGGGAGTTGCTCGATGACCCTCGACCCGCGCCAAGCCGCCGAACGCATCGCCGGGATTTTTCGTGCGCGTCGGTCGATCGACGCTCTGCCTGACGCGCTGATCCCCGGCACGCTCGACGAGGCGTACCAGGTGCGTGAGGCTTATGAGGTGATCGAGGTGCCGCGCCGCGGCCGGGTGGTCGGCTACAAGATCGGCCTCACGACCCCGATCATGCAGCAGCTCTGTGGCGTCGACGAGCCGTGCTACGGCGCAATGTTCCAGAGCGAAATCCGCCAGTCGCCGGCCGAGGTGCGGGTGGCTGATTACTGCCGTGTCGGCATTGAGACCGAGGTTGCGATGCGGCTCGGCGCCGATTTGCCCGAGGGCGGCGGCCGCGCGCGGATCGAGGCGGCGGTCGAAAGCTGCATGGCGGCGATCGAGGTGCTCGAGGATTTGCGGCACGACTACAAGCGCCTGTCGGCGCGCTCGATGGTCGCCGGCAATGTGTGGAACGCCGGCTGCGTGTTGGCCGCGCCGGTCACGGATTGGCGCCAGCTCGATCTCGCGGCGGTGACCTACCGCCTCGCCATCAATGGTCGCGAGATTGGCGCCGGCACGGGCGCGGACGTGATGGGCAATCCTCTGAACGCGCTCAGCTGGCTCGCCGACCGGCTCGCCGCCGACGGGCGGCCGCTGCGGCGCGGGATGGTCGTCATGACCGGAAGCACGGTGCCGATCCAGTTCCCACAGCCTGGTGACCGCGCGGTGGTCGAGGTCTCCGGCCTCGGCCGCGCCGAATTAGTCGCGGTATGAGGGCGTGCCTGACCTCTATCCCCTGATCCACCCGCTGCTGCGAGCGCTGCCCGCCGAGGCGGCGCACCGCCTGACGATCCGCGCGCTCGCGCATGGATTGGGCGGGCTCGCCGGCGGGAGCGCCGAGCCCGACCCGCCGAGCCTCAAGCAGGTTTTGTGGCGCCGCGAGTTCCCGAACCCGGTCGGCATTGCCGCCGGGTTCGACAAGGATGCCGAGGTCCTGGACGCATTGTTGGGGCTCGGCTTCGGGTTTGCCGAGAGCGGCACCGTGACGCCGCGCCCGCAGCCCGGTAACGCCAAGCCGCGCCTGTTCCGGCTTGACGAGGATCGGGCGGTCATCAATCGGCTGGGGTTCAACAGCCAAGGCCTGGAGCCGACCTTGGCGCGGTTTAGGGCACGGCGGCGGACTGGTATCGTCGGGGTTAACCTCGGCAAGAACCGCGACAGCACCGACGCGGCAGGCGACTATCTCGAAGGCGTGAGACGGGTCGGGAAGCTGGCGGATTATTTCGTCATCAACGTGTCGTCGCCCAACACGCCGGGACTGAGAGACCTACAGCGCCGTGAAATCCTCAGCGACTTGCTGCGCCGGCTGGTCGAGACGCGCGATGCGTCAGCGCCAGGCACGCCGCTGCTGGTCAAGATCGCGCCCGACCTATCGCCCGAGGAGCGCGCCGACATCGCCGCGATCGCGCCGGCGAGCGGCATTGAGGGCATCGTCATCGGCAATACGACTGTTGCGCGGCCGCCGAGCTTGCGCAGCGTCCATGCCGGCGAGCAAGGTGGGCTTAGCGGCGCGCCGCTCTTTGGCCTCTCCACCGCAGTGCTCGCCGACATCTATCGGCTGACCGAGGGAAGAG
>JASHUW010000080.1 GCA_030039815.1 Alphaproteobacteria bacterium | reverse complement strand
CCTCGGCGGCGAACTCCTCCCAGAGCAGCGCGACCGCGCCTTCATAGCCGAACCGAGCGACCAGCTCGGCGAGAGTGTAGCCGCGTACCCACAAGATGCCCTGGGCCCCATCGCTGTGGCTCAGCACCGTCTCGGCAACGACCTGTCCGGCCAGCCCGCTATCCATGCCCGGCTCCCCGCGCCATGCCCCGTTCGCGGTGCACCGCGGCGGCGATCCGAAGCGAGCGCAGCCGGATTGTCAACCACGCTCCACCGAACGGCGAGCGCCTCCCGCCGGTAAATGCGGGAAATCGTCAGGCGGCCGGCGCTGTCCTAGCGGCGGGCGTCATTGGCCGCTTCGCGCCGGAAGTTCGAGCGGTCGTAGAAGGCGCGCTGCTTGTCGTGCCAAGCGGCACGTTCGTTGCGGTCGATGACGCCATCGTGATTGGCGTCGATCTCGTCGAAGCGCTCGCGGAACAGCCGGTCGCGATCGGCCGCCGGCATCGCCGCGAAATAATCGTAATACGACTTCTGACGCTGCAGGGCGGCGCGGCGCGCGTCGGTCAGATTCTTGTCGGCCAGTTCGGCGGCGATCTGGATCTGCCGCTCCTCGATGAAATGCATCCGCCAGTCGCGGTACTGGTCGAAGGTGATGGTCTCGGCGGCGCTGTCGGTCGCCGTGGCGGGCGCCGCCTCGGCCGGCAGGTAGGCAGCGGCCGCGAGCAGGCTGGCGGTCGCGGCAAAGGCGTAACGGGCGATGGTGTTCATTGAGGTCTCCCGTCGTAGTGGTTGTAGAACAAATCATGGACAATGCATGCGAGGGTATCGCACCAGTTCCAGGAGTCAAGCCAATTTTCCTGTTTTGTTCTAAAATCGCAAACGATGAAAATTTATGGTTAATGCCAACGAGTTCCCGCGCATTCCCGCGGGCGCTCGGGCGCCGAAAGATTGTCGGCTTGCCGCTCGCGCGGCGGCGTGGCACAAGCGTCGCGGGGGTTGATCGAGGGTGCGGGGATGCCGGATTTCGCCATCGAGGATGGCTGCGGCGGCGTGGTGTGCGGGGTGGACGAGGCCGGGCGCGGGCCGCTCGCCGGGCCGGTCGTCGCCGCGGCGGTGATCCTCGACCGCGCCTGTTTCCCGGCGGAGCTGCGCGACAGCCTCGACGATTCCAAGCAGCTGCGCCGCGAGGTGCGCGAGGCCTGCTATGCGGCGATCCGGGGCTGCGCGCGGATCGGGGTCGGCGCCGCGAGCGTCAGGGAGATCGACCGCATCAACATCCTGCGCGCGAGCCTCCTGGCGATGTCGCGGGCGGTGACGGCGTTGGGGGTGCGGCCCGATCTCGCGCTGGTCGACGGCAACATGGCGCCGCCGGCGCTGCCGTGCCCGACGAGGACGGTGGTGGGCGGCGATGGGCTGAGCTTTTCGATCGCCGCCGCCTCGGTCATCGCCAAGGTGACGCGCGACCGCATCATGCATGCGCTGGCGCGGCGCCACCCGCTCTATGCCTGGGACAGCAATGTCGGCTACAGCACCCGCGCGCATTTCGCGGCGATCGCGGAATTCGGCGTCACGGTGCACCACCGCCGCTCGTTCGCGCCGGTGCGGCTCGCCGCCGAAGGCCCGGCAAATTTTGAACTCGATCTGTAACTTTTTTGAATCGTTGACGGATTCCTTGTAAACGCGCAGATTGTGCGGCATGGACGCCGGCGATACCCCGATCGAGGAAGGCGTTATCGGCGGCGATTGCCTCGCGGCAATGGTGGGTCTGCCGGAGGCGTCGGCCGATCTGGTCTTCGCCGACCCGCCCTATAATCTCCAGCTTTCCGGCGAGCTGCACCGGCCCGACAACAGCCGGGTCCACGGGGTCGAGGAAGACTGGGACAAGTTCGCCGATTTCGCCGAATACGACCGCTTCACGCGCGCTTGGCTCGGGGCGGCGCGGCGGCTCTTAAAGCCGGCCGGCGCGTTGTGGGTGATCGGCACCTACCACAACATCTTCCGCATCGGCGCGGTGCTGCAGGATCTCGGCTTCTGGATTTTGAACGACGTGGTGTGGCGCAAGTCGAACCCGATGCCCAATTTCCGCGGCCGCCGCTTTACCAACGCGCACGAGACGCTGCTGTGGTGCGCCTATGACCGGGACGCGCGCTACACCTTCAATTACGAGGCGATGAAGGCGCTCAACGACGAGCTGCAGATGCGCAGCGACTGGCTGATCCCGATCTGCGGCGGGCCGGAGCGACTGCGCGACGAAAACGGCAAGAAGGCGCACCCGACGCAAAAACCCGAAGCGCTGTTGCACCGGGTGCTGCTCGCCTCGACCCGGCCGGGCGATCTGGTGCTCGACCCGTTCTGCGGCAGCGGCACGACCGGCGCGGTGGCCAAGCGGCTTGGCCGGCGCTTTGTCGGCATCGAGCGCGATCCCGCTTATGCCGCGCTCGCCCGCGCTCGCATCGCCGCGGTGACTCCGGCGGACAACGAGCTGGTGGCGACACAATCGAAGCGCGAGGCACCGCGCGTGCCGTTCGGCAGCCTCGTCGAACGCGGCATGATCCAGCCCGGCGAGGTGCTGTTCGATCAGTCGCGGCGCTACCGGGCGCGGGTGCGAGCCGATGGCAGCCTGATCTCGGCC
>JASHUW010000079.1 GCA_030039815.1 Alphaproteobacteria bacterium | reverse complement strand
CCAGCGCGCCGACTCCGGCACGAGGGCCCAGACCAGGAGGCCGACGATGATCGCGACGAACCCGGTCATCGCCACGCCGCGCCAGCCGAAAGCGTGCAAGAGGATGGCCGAGGTGAAGGTCGCCAACAGCGTGCCCGCGCTGGCAAACACGACGAAAAAGCTGGTGACGCCGGTACGCCACCGCGTCGGGGTCTGCTCGACCACCATCGGCAGCACCGGCGTGACGCCGGCGGCGAGACCGAACCCGACGAGGAAACGCAACGCCGCCAACCCGATCCAGGCGCCGGTCGGCAGAAAGCCGATGCAGCCGGCGCAGATGCCGCAAATGAAGGTACCGATCACCGTCAGCTGCTTGCGGCCGAAGACGTCCCCGAGCGAGCCGGAGACCAGCGAGCCGACAATGGCGCCGACGCCGGCGCCGTAGAGGATCAGCGCGCCCTGGCCATAGGTCAGGTGCCATTCGGGCCCGATCGCCGACATCACGAAGGCGATCAGGAAGAAGTCGAAGAAATCGAGGAGGAGGACGCCCGCCGCGATCGCGAAGTTGACCCAATAGCGCCCGTTGAGCGGCGCGTCGTCGTAGAGCGACAAAAGTGCTTCGGAGGTCTGCTCGGCCATGCGTTTCTCTCCCTCACTACCGTGTTTTTTCCGCGTCGGCGCTGGCGATTTGGCATCGCAGCTTGGTTGATGCGAGTATCATTCCAGCAACAGGGCGCGTCAACGATCGCAGGCCGGCGGGATTGCCGCAGGCAGGGTTGCGCAACGTGCGTCGGAACGATGTTTCCCACGGATAGGAATGGCCGGATGCAAGCCGATATCGTGGTTCTCGGCGCCGGTATGGTCGGCACCTCGGTCGCGGCGCATCTGCAGAAGCGCGGCAAGCAGGTGGTGCTGGTCGATCGCCGGCATCCGGGCGAGGAGACCTCCTACGGGAATGGCGGCCTGGTGCAGCGTGAGGCGGTGTTCCCGCACCCCTTCCCGCGCGAGATCGCGGAGCTGCGCCGCATCGCGCGCAACCGCAATGTCGATGTGCATTATCACCTGTCGGCGCTGCCCGGCCTCGCGCCATCGCTGTTCGCGTACTGGCGGAACTCGGCGCCCGCGCGCTACGCGCGGATCAGGCGCGACTGGAGCACGCTGATTGCGACCTGCAAGGACGAGCATCTGGCGCTCGCCAGCGAGGCGGGTTCCACCGAATTGCTGCGCCCGGTCGGGTTCCTGCGCGCCTTCGACGACCCCGCGACGTTCGATGCCGAGCGCGCCAAGGCCGAGCGGGCGCGTGCGTTCGGGGTCAATTCCGTCGCGCTGACCGGCGCCGAACTCGCCGAGATGGAGCCGCATCTGCGCACCGGCTTTGTCGGCGCGCTGCACTGGACCGACCCGTACGCAGTCAACGACCCGCATGGGCTGACAGTGAGCTATGCGCGGCTGTTCGAGCGGCTGGGCGGGCAGTTCGTGCTGGGCGACGCTGGCACGCTGCAGCGGCAGGGCGCGGGCTGGCGGGTCATCGCCGTCGACGGCGCGGTGATCGAGGCGGAAGAAGCCGTCGTCGCGCTCGGCATCTGGTCGGGCGAAGTCACCAAGCGCTTCGGCTACCGCGCGCCGCTATTCGGCAAGCGCGGCTACCATCTGCACTTCAAGCCGCAAGGCAATGCCGGGCTGACCCGGCCGGTGGCGTCCGGCCGCTTCCTGCTGGCGCCGATGCGCTTGGGGATTCGGCTGACGACCGGGGTCGAGTTCGCCCGGCCCGGCGCGTCGCCAAGCCCGGTGCAGCTGCAGCGCGCCGAGCCGATCGCCCGCAGCCTGTTTCCATTGGGCGAGCCGGTCGAACCCCGGCCGTGGATGGGGGTGCGGCCGGCGACGCCGGACATGCTGCCGATCATCGGTCCCTCGCCGACCGCGTCGCATCTGTGGTTCGCCTTCGGCCACGCGCATCAGGGGTTCACGCTCGGCCCGACGACCGGCAGGCTGCTCGCCGAGATGATGACCGGCGACGCACCCTTCGTCGATCCGGCGCCATTCCGCGCGGAACGATTTTAATCCGCGACGGGTTTGACGACGGCCTGCGCGATCCTTTAAATTCATGTTCTGTTCTCCGTGCAATGGTGCCGGGCGAACGCTAAGTTGGACCCATGCAATCGATCCGCATCCGCGGCGCGCGGGAGCACAATTTAAAGAACATCGACGTCGATCTGCCGCGCGACAGCCTGGTGGTGATCACCGGCCTGTCGGGCTCGGGCAAGTCGTCGCTCGCCTTCGACACGATCTATGCCGAAGGCCAGCGGCGCTATGTCGAGAGCCTGTCGGCCTATGCCCGGCAGTTCCTCGAGCTGATGCAGAAGCCCGACGTCGAGTCGATCGAGGGCCTGTCGCCGGCGATCTCGATCGAGCAGAAGACGACCTCGCGCAACCCTCGTTCGACGGTCGGCACGGTCACCGAAATCTACGACTACATGCGTCTGTTGTGGGCGCGTGTCGGGGTGCCGTACTCGCCCGCGACCGGGCTGCCGATCGTCTCGCAGACCGTGTCGCAGATGGTCGACCGCGTGCTGGCGATGAAGGAAGGCACGCGGCTCTATCTGATGGCGCCGATCGCGCGCCGCCGGAAAGGCGAATACAAGAAGGAGCTCGCCGACCTGCAGAAGCGCGGGTTCCAGCGCGTCAAGGTCGACGGCAAGATGTACGAGGTCGACGAGGTTCCCGACCTCAAGAAGAATTTCACGCACGACATCTCGGTCGTCGTCGACCGGCTGGTGGTGTCGCCCGATCTCGGCAACCGGCTGGCCGATTCGTTCGAGACCGCGCTGACGCTGGCCGATGGGCTGGCAATCACCGAGGACGCGGATAGCGGCGAGGAGACGATCTTCTCGTCGAAATTCGCCTGTCCGGTTTCGGGCTTCACGATCCCCGAAATCGAGCCGCGGCTGTTCTCGTTCAACAACCCGTTCGGCGCCTGCCCGTCCTGCGACGGGCTCGGCACCAAGCTCTATTTCGATGCCGATCTCGTCGTGCATGACGACAGCCGCAGCCTTTATGACGGCGCGGTAAGCCCGTGGTCGCATTCGTCGTCGCCCTATTACACACAGACACTCGAAAGCATCGCGCGGCACTTCAAGCAGAGCATGCATACGCCGTGGCGCGATCTGCCCGAGAAGATGCGCGACGCGATCCTCAACGGCTCCGGCTCAGAGCCGATCAAGATGACCTATGACGACGGGCTGCGGCAGTATTCGACCGACCGGCCGTTCGAGGGCGTGCTGCCCAATATGGAGCGGCGCTATCGCGAGACCGACAGCGCCTGGGTGCGCGAAGAGCTGGGACGCTACCAGGCGGCGCGCACCTGCGAGGTGTGCGACGGCGCGCGCCTCAAGCCCGAGGCGCTGGCGGTCAAGATCGCCGGCAAGAGCATCAGCGAGGCGACCGCGCTGTCGATCCTCGACGCGGTCGACTGGTTCTCCGCCATCGACGCCACCTTCACGCCGGCGCAGCAGGAGATCGCCCAGCGCATCCTCAAGGAGATCAACGAGCGGCTGGGTTTCTTGAAGAATGTCGGGCTCGAATACCTGACCCTGTCGCGCTCGTCGGGGACGCTGTCGGGCGGCGAGAGCCAGCGCATCCGCTTGGCGTCGCAGATCGGTTCGGGTCTCACCGGCGTGCTCTACGTGCTCGACGAGCCGTCGATCGGGCTGCATCAGCGCGACAACGACCGGCTGCTCGCGACGCTGCGGCGGCTGCGCGACCTCGGCAACACGGTGATCGTCGTCGAGCACGACGAAGAGGCGATCCGCACCGCCGATTGGGTCGTCGATATGGGGCCGGGCGCCGGCGTGCATGGCGGCAAAGTCGTCGCCGAAGGCACGCCCGAGGCGATCATGGCGAGCCCGGACAGCATCACCGGGCAATACCTGACCGGCGTGCGCCAGATCCCGGTGCCGCGCCGCCGCCGCACCGGCCATCCGGGCCAGATCCTCCGCATCG
>JASHUW010000078.1 GCA_030039815.1 Alphaproteobacteria bacterium | reverse complement strand
ATTTCAGCGGATTTCTTTTGGCACGACGTTTGCTCTTCTTGACGTGCTCCCAGGCTGCGGACGCTGCAGCGCGATAGCGGGAGCTGGGTGATCCTCAAAGGCGGGGTGATCCAGTCGCGAGGCGCCAGGCGCCTCCCATCGAGATCGTGGGCCAAAGGCGGCCCACCGAAGACAGTCGAGCCACTCGGGAACCCTTTATCACCGTTTTCCGACGGCCGGCGCGTCGTGACGCAAGGCAAGAACATGAGCAAGCGCGAAACCTGGATTTCCGACTGGAACCCGGAAGACGAAGCGTTCTGGGAAGAAAAGGGCAAGACGATCGCCCGTCGTAACCTGATCTTCTCGATCCTGGCCGAGCATCTCGGCTTCTCGATCTGGCTGATCTGGAGCATCGTCGCGACAAAGCTGCCGGCCATGGGCTTCCATTACACCACCGAGCAGCTGTTCCAGCTGGTCGCGCTGCCGGGGCTGGTCGGATCGCTGATGCGCTTTCCCTACACGTTCGCGGTGCCGATCTTCGGCGGACGGAACTGGACGATCGTCAGCGCCTCGCTGCTCTTCATTCCGACGATTCTGCTCGCCCATTTCGTGACGCAGCCGGATACGCCTTACGGGCTGATGCTGGCCGTCGCGGCGACGGCGGGGCTCGGCGGCGGCAATTTCGCCTCGAGCATGGCCAACATCTCGTTCTTCTATCCCGACCGCATGAAGGGCTGGGCGCTTGGCCTCAATGCGGCGGGCGGGAATATCGGCGTCAGCACGGTGCAGCTCCTGGTGCCGATCCTGATGGGGTTCGGCATCATCAACCTCTACCAGGCGACGCCGGGACCGGGCGGCGTCTTCTTGCAGAATGCCGGGTTGATCTGGCTGCCCTTGATCGCGATCGCGGTCTACGGCGCCGCGCGCTACATGAACAACCTCAGCAACGCGCGATCGACCTTCAAGGACCAGCTCGCCATCACCGGGCGCAAGCACACCTGGGTGATGTCGTGGCTCTATATCGGCACGTTCGGGTCGTTCATCGGTTACTCGGCCGCGTTCCCGCTGCTCATCAAGACGCAGTTTCCAGCCATCACCGTAGCGGTCGCGTTTCTCGGGCCGTTGGTGGGCTCGGTGGCGCGCCCGTTCGGCGGATTGCTGGCGGACAAGATCGGTGGCGCGCGCGTGACGTTCTGGAATTTCGTGGCGATGGGCGTCGCCACGCTGGGCGTCATGTACTACGTCGACATCAAGAGCTTCCCCGGCTTCCTTGCGATGTTCCTGGTGCTGTTCGTCACCACGGGCGTCGGCAACGGCTCGACCTTCCGGATGATTCCGTCGATCTTCCGTGAGGAGAAGCTGCGCGAGGCGAAGGGCTCCGGCGAGGCCGGCCGCGCGGCGGCGGTGAAGGCGGCGGCGACCGAGAGCGCGGCGGTGATCGGCTTTGTCTCGGCGATCGGGGCGTGCGGCGGCTATCTGATCCCGCGCGGCTTCGGCGCCTCGATCGCCGCGACCGGCGGGCCGCATCTCGCGCTCGAGGTGTTCCTCACCTTCTATCTCTCCTGCATCGCGCTGACCTGGTGGTACTACCTGCGCAGAAACCTGTTCGCCCAGCTGGCGCCGACCAATCTCGCGCAAGCGCGCGTCTGAGGGCGGCGCGATGACCCCGCAACAGGTGGTGCTGGTCCAGGCGAGCTTCGCCAAGGTCGCGCCCATCGCCGAGCAGGCGGCCGCGCTGTTCTACGACCGCCTGTTCGAGACGGCGCCGGAAACCCGCGCGCTGTTCCACGGCGATATGACGATCCAGGGCCGCAAGCTCATGGGCGCGATCACGACCGTCGTCACAAACCTTGACGATCTCGGCGCGGTCGTCCCGGTTGCGCAGGAGTTGGCGCGGCGGCATGTCGGCTACGGCGTCCGCCCGGAGCATTACGCGCCGGTCGGCGCCGCGCTGCTGTGGACCTTGGAGCAAGGCCTCGGCGGCGACTTCACCCCCGATGTCGGCGCGGCCTGGGCGGCCGCGTATGGCGCGTTGTCGGGGGCGATGATCGCCGCCGCCTATCCGGAGAGCTGAACCATGGACGGAGGCCTGTTTCCCAAGGAACGGCTCGTCGTCGTCGGCAACGGCATGGCGGCGATGCGCACGGTCGACGAGCTTTTGGCGCGCTCGCCGGGGCGTTACGCGATCACCGTGATCGGCGCCGAGCCGCACCCCAACTACAACCGCATCATGCTGTCCTCGGTGCTGGCCGGGGAGAAGACCGTCGACGACATCGTCATCAACGGCCGCGACTGGTACGCGGAGCATGGGATCACGCTACTCACCGGCGAGCCGGTGACGGCGATTGATCCGGCGGCGAAGTCGGTGACGGTGGGCGGCGATGCCATCGCCTACGACAAGCTGTTGCTTGGCACCGGCTCGAAGCCGCTGGCGCCGCCAATCCCCGGGTTGCATCTGCCCGGCGTGCGGGCGTTTCGCGACATCGCCGATGTCGACGCGATGGTCGAGGCATCAGCCCGCCACAAGCGCGCGGTGGTGATCGGCGGCGGGCTGTTGGGGCTCGAAGCCGCCTGGGGGTTGAAGCGGCGCGGCCTGTCGGTCGCGGTGGTGCACCTGATGTCGACGCTCATGGAGCGCCAGCTCGACGCCACCGCCGGTGAATTGTTGCAACGCGACCTCGACGCGCGCGGCATCGCCTTCTTCACCGAGGGCCAGACCGAGGAAATCCTCGGTGAGGAGCGGGCGGAGGGGGTACAGCTCGCGGACGGCCGGAAGGTCGAGGCCGACCTCGTCGTGCTGGCGATCGGCATCCGCCCCAATATCGACTTGGCGCGCGCGGCCGGGCTTGACGTCAATCGCGGCCTGCTGGTCGGCGACGACATGCGCACCAGCGACCCCGACATCTACGCGGTCGGCGAATGCATCGAGCATAACGGCCAGGTGTTCGGCCTCGTCGCGCCGATCTGGGAGCAGGCGAAGGTCTGCGGCGCGCGGCTCGCCGGAGACGAGATCGCCGTCTATGTGCCGCCGCCGGTGTTCACCAGCCTCAAGATCACCGGGGTCGACGTGTTCTCGGCGGGCGCGCTCGCCGCGGCCGACGAGGCCGACGAGGAGATCACGCTGCACGACGCCCGGCGGGGCGTCTACAAGAAGGTGATCCTGCGCGACAATCGCGTCGTCGGCAGCGTGCTGTACGGCCACGTCGTCGACGGCCCCTGGTACGTGCAGCTGATGCGCGAGCAGACCGACGTATCGGCATTCCGCGACCAGCTGGTGTTTGGCCGCGCCTTCGCCGAACGCGCCGGCGCGCCGGCGCCCAAGATTGACATCGCCGCGATGCCCGACGACGAGCAGGTCTGCGACTGCAACGGCGTCTCGAAGGGCCGCATCTGCGCGGCGATCAGCGAAAAAGACCTCGCCACGCTCGACGCGGTGCGCGCGCACACCAAGGCCTCGGCCTCGTGCGGTCAGTGCACCGGAAAGGTCGAGGCGATTCTCGCGCATATGGGCGGCGCGGTCGCGCATCGCGCCGACCCGCCGATGTGCAAATGCACCGATCACGGCCACGATTTCGTGCGCCAGGCGATCCGCGAGCGCGAGCTCAAGACCATCGCCGAGGTGCGCGAGGCGCTCGGCTGGAAGACGCCGGACGGCTGCCAGAAATGCCGCCCGGCGCTCAACTACTACCTGATCTGCGCGTGGCCCGAGAGCTATCGCGACGACGCGCAATCGCGTTTCGTCAACGAGCGGGTGCACGCCAACATCCAGAAGGACGGCACGTTTTCGGTGGTGCCGCGGATGTGGGGCGGGCTCACCAACCCGCGCGAGCTGCGCGCCATCGCCGATGTGGCCGAGAAATATGCGATCCCCACGGTCAAGGTCACCGGCGGCCAGCGCATCGACCTGCTCGGCGTCAAGAAGGAGCAACTGCCCGCGGTTTGGGGCGAGCTCAACGAAGCCGGGCTCGTGTCGGGTCACGCCTACGGCAAGGCGCTGCGCACGGTGAAGACCTGCGTCGGCAGTGAATGGTGCCGCTTTGGGACGCAGGACTCGACCGGCCTCGGCGTCAAGATCGAGAAGATGTGCTGGGGATCGTGGACCCCGCACAAGGTGAAGCTCGCGGTCTCGGGCTGTCCGCGCAACTGCGCGGAGGCGACGATCAAGGATCTCGGCGTCGTCTGCGTCGAGGCCGGCTACGACGTCGTGGTCGGCGGCAATGGCGGCATCGAGGTGCGCGTCACCGACCATCTGGTCCGCGTCGCGACCGAGGCCGAGGTGCTCGAATATGTCGGCGCCTTCATGCAGCTCTACCGCGAGGAGGCGCGCTATCTCGAGCGCACCGCGCCGTGGGTCGCTCGCGTCGGCATCGATTATGTGCGCGAGCGCATCGTCGCCGATGCCGACAACCGGCGCG
>JASHUW010000077.1 GCA_030039815.1 Alphaproteobacteria bacterium | reverse complement strand
ACACCGCGGTGTTCGGCGACTGGCCCGGCCCCTACCCGTTCCGCGCGCCGCCGATTTAGGTTTCGTCGCCCCGCGCAGGGGGCCAGGAGCGACCGCTTCATTGCTTGCCCTGGGTTCCCGCTTTCGCGGGAAAGACGATTTGAGATCACATCCCCGAATGCGCCGGGGTGTAGACAAACCGCCGGCGGCGCGGCGCGCGCGCGGCGGTGGGCTTGGCGTAGATCTGCTTGGTCGCCTCGACGATGACGACGCCGGCGAAGGTCGGGAACCAGCGCGTGCCGATGCGCTCCCACGCCCGTGCCGAGCGCAGCATCATGCGGCTGCGGCTCGGCGGCACGAACAGCGCGGCGCCGGTCGCGACTGGGGTGAAGAGCTCGTCGCGCAGCAGCTGCGAGAGCTGCGAGGTGGTGTAGGGCCGGCCCGAGCCGAACGGCGTGCGATCGAGCCGCGCCCAGATGCCGCGCCGGTTGGGCACGACGACCAGGAGCCGGCCACCACCCGCCAGCACGCGCCACACTTCTTTCAGCATGGTGCCGGCCTGCTCGGTGGTTTCGAGCGCATGGACCAGCAGCACCCGGTCGAGCGAGAAATCGGCGAAGGGCAGCTCGCCCTCGTCGGCAAGCAGCGCCACGTTGGCACCGTCGGGCGGCCAGGCGAGCACGCCGAGCGAGGCCGGCATCAGCGCGACCGTGCGCTCGGTCTCGGCCGAGATCGCCGACAGGAACGGCGCCGGATAGCCGATGCCGAGGAGCCGCATGCCGTGCAGATCGGGCCAGATCTGCCGGATCGCGCGCCGGATCATGCGCCGCGCTACCTGTCCCAGCGGGGTGCGGTAGAAATCCCTCAGATCGACGACATCGGACGCCATTTCGGCATCTTAACACGGGGTTGGATAACGAATTGTGCGTCGTTCGCGACGCCCGCTTCCACGAGCTCCTCAGGATGACGAGGGTCGGTGCGCCAACGCGCCTCTCCATTTTGTCATTCCGGGGCGCGGCGAAGCAGCGAACCCGGAACCCATGAAAACGGACGGTGCCAGTTTGGCGAAGAGCTGCGTTCATGGGTTCCCGCTTTCGCGGGAATGACAACAGGGGAATTCGCAGGACGCACTACCCCCGCCGGCGCGGCAGGATTATCGTTCCGGCAGGTTTTCATCAGGAATTTCGCGCCATGCCGCTCACCATCCGCCCGATCGACCCAGTGAACCGCCCGTTCTTCGCCGGCGAGGTGTCGGGCATCGACTTGCGCGAGAGGGCGACGCCCGAGCAGGTCGCGGCGATCGTCGAGGGCATGGACAAATTCGCGGTGCTGGTGTTCCACGACCAGCAGATCGACGACGCGCAGCAGCTCGCCTTCAGCCGCAATTTCGGCCCGCTGGAGATCGCCAATTCCGATGTGCGGCGCGACGAGGACCGGCGGCTCGCCCCCGAGGTCGCCGACATCTCGAACCTCGGCCAGGGCAACGCGATCATGTCGCGCGAGGACCGGCGCCGCCTTTTCGGCCTCGGCAACATGCTGTGGCACTCGGATTCGTCGTTCAAGCCGACCCCCGCGAAATATTCGCTGCTGCATGCGCGGGTGCTGCCGAAAGCCGGCGGCAACACCGAGTTTGCCGATATGCGCGCCGCCTATGACGCGCTCGACGCCGAGGTGAAGGCCGAGATCAAGGATTGCGTCTGCGAGCACAGCCAGCAATATTCGCGCGGCGTCTTGGGCTTCGACTTTACCGATGAGGAGCGGCTCCGCAACCCGGCGGTGCCGCAGCGCCTGGTGCGGCTCCATCCCGGCTCGGGGCGGCGCTCGCTGTTCCTGTCGGCGCATGCCGGGGCGATCCGCGGCATGCCGGTGCCCGAGGCCCGCGCCCTGTTGCGCGACCTTACCGAACACGCGACGCAGCGCCAATTCGTCTATGCGCATCAATGGCGGCTGGGCGATCTGGTAATGTGGGACAACCGCGCGATGATGCACCGCGCCCGGCGCTACGATCCCAGCGAGGTGCGCGAACTGCACCGCACGACGGTCGCGGACGACTGTCCGACCCTGGAGCAGGCGGCATAGGGAAGATCTCAGCGCAAAGGACGCAGAGGATCCGCAAAGATCGCGAAGGCGTATGAAACACGGCGAAGCCGGAGTGATCCACCACAGAGACACGGAGGACACAGAGGCTTTCTTCGCTATCGATCTCCGTGATCTCTGTGTCTCCGCGGTGAAATTATTTGGCGCTTCGCGCCGTTCGGAGGTGTTCGCGTCCTCTGCGTTACCTCAGCGAACTTTGCGGTGAAAGCATTCTCTTTTTCGGGAGCAAGGCCATGCTGTTTGGCGCGTCGATGTTCTTCACCGACTACTCGATGCACCCGGGCGAGTTGGCGCGGGCGCTGGAGGAGCGCGGGTTCGAATCGGTATGGGCGCCGGAGCACTCGCACATCCCGGTGTCGCGGCAATCGGCGTTCCCCAGCGGCGGCGACCTGCCGAAGCAGTATTACGACGTGATGGACCCGTTCGTGTCGCTGACCTGCGCGGCGGCGGTGACCAGGACGATCAAGGTCGGCACCGGCGTCTGCCTG
>JASHUW010000076.1 GCA_030039815.1 Alphaproteobacteria bacterium | reverse complement strand
ACCGATGGCTTAAAGGAGAAAGGCCGTGGAACGGGAGATCATCCGCGTCGAACCGTTCGACACCGATTTTGAGAAATGGGGCGCTCCCGTCTCGGTCTGCACCCGAGCCGGGAACATGGTGTTCGTATCCGGCTTGCCACCCTTCGACCCGGACACCGGCGAACTCTTGCAGCATGCGCCGTTCGAGCGCCAAGTCGAACGCATCCTCGAACAACTGAAGACAGTGCTGGAGGCGGCGGGGTCGGATCTCGATCACGTACTGAAGTGCAACGTGCTCTGCATATCCGCCGAGCGCTTCAAGACCTTCAACGAGATCTACAAACGCTACTTCCCCAAGAACCCTCCTGCCCGAATCTTCTTCTGCGTCCCGGAGTGGACCGGTCCGTTCGATATCGAGATCGACTGCGTGGCCGTCACGAAAAACTGAGATACGCAAAGCGCCCGCTTGCGGGAGGGGGGAAGCTCTTTATTCGGTCGCTGCGCTCGCTAGCTCCTTGGTGCGCGCGTCGAGCTTCGCCATCAGCTCGTTGAGCCCGCCATTGCGCATCACCGACAGGAAGGTGTCGCGCTCCATCTGCACCAGGCTCGCCCCGGCGCTGAAGATGTCGACGATGCGGTAGTGACCGTCCTCGTTGACGAGGTGCCACTGCACCGATTGCGAGCCGAAGCTCCCCTTGGTGAAGGTCGTCCACACCACCGCGGTGCGGTCGGGCAGCGGCTCGGCCGGCGTCGTGTCGACCGTGACCGACGGGTCCGAGGCCATTTCGAGCTGCGGGTAATAGGTCTCGACCAGATAGCTGACGAGGATGGTGCGGAAGCGCTGCTGGATGTCGCTCGACGCGCCGCTCAACTCGTCGGCGGTGGTGTAGCCGGCGATGCGCTTCACATCCATCTTGCTGGCGAACAGCTCGGCGAGCCGGGCGCGGCGCTGCAGCGAGGTGCCGTCCGACTTGGCGATGCGGAACGCCTCGCCGAGGAAGGTCGAGACGAACGCCGCCGCTGCCTTCGGGTCGGGCGGTTCCGCGACGGGCGCCGACGGCTTCTCGGCGGGCGCCGCCAGCGATGCCGCCGCCACCGCCGCGAAGGACAAGGCCGGCTTGGCCGGCGCGGTGAGGCTGACCGGGATCGCCGCGGGCTTTGGCTCAGCCAACGCGACTTGCGGTCCCGGCGCTGCCGGCTTGGCCTCGGCGGGTTTGGCTTCAACCGGCGCGGACGGCGGCGCTGAGGCGATCTGCGTTGCCGGCGCTGCCGCAGCGATCTTTGTCTCAGCCGGTGCCTTTTGCGCGGGTGCCGCCGCGGCGCTCGCCGCCACCGGCGCTGCGGTCGGCAGCGGCACGATCCGCGTCGTCGTCTGGGTGACGCCGCCGTGCACCGTGGTGATCGTATAGGAGGGCGGTGCGGGTTTCGTCGCGGCGGCGATCTTCACCGGCTCCGCCTTCTTCGCGACCGCGAGCTTCCTCGCCAGCTCGGGTTTCGTCTTCGCCGCGGCGAGGTGCTTGACCGGCGGTTTCGGCTTCGCGGCGGCGAGCCGCTTCGCGGGATGCGCCGGCTCGTGCCTGGCCGCTTCCCTCACCACCTTGGGTTTTGCCTTGGTCGCCGTTGCCGCATGCCCGGCGGCGGGCTTTGCAACGTCGGGATGAGTCGCCGGCGCCGTCTCCGCCCGCGTTGCCGCCGCCGGCGCGACCAGCAGCAGCGTCGCCAGGCTGCCGCCGAGCACTCCCCGCCACGTGCTCCAAGTCATTGTGAAGTCTCCGACCGTCGGGGCCACGCTCCAGCGGTCTCATGGCCGGACCGGCAGTGAGGGACTGCCGATCATTCCATGCCCCTGCGGCGAATATACACGCTTTTCTGTGATTGTACGCAGGTTTTTCTACAGTAACGACAGTTACCTCTTGTTACTCGGCAAAATTATTAAATCGCGTGTTACGCGAGCCTGCCAATGTTGGGAAAAAACGCGCATTATTCGACGACGGAATTATCAGGGGAGGCGGACATGCAGCTTGCCGGCAAGGTGGCGCTGGTGACGGGCGCGCAGCAGGGGATCGGCCGGGCGATCGCCATCGCCTTCGCCGCGGCGGGGGCCGACGTTGCGGTCAACTGGCTCGATGACGAGCCGGCGGCGCGCGCCGTCGCCGAGGCGATTGTCGCGCAGGGCCGCCGCGCGGTGACCATCCAGGCCGACATGGCCAATCTCAGCGAGGTGCGCGAGATGGTGCTGGCGACCGTCGCCGAGCTCGACGGCATCGACATCCTCGTCAACAATGCCGGCGTCTTCCCGCGCGTCGATTTCCTGGCGATGCCGGAAAGCGACTGGGACTTCGTGCACGCCGTCAACCTCAAGGGCGCCGCGTTCTGCGCCCAGGCCGCGGCGCGCGCGATGATCGCCGCCGGCCGCGCCGGGGCCATCGTCAACATCACCTCGGGCGCGGCGTTTCGCGGCTCGCCGCGCGGCGTGCATTATGTCGCGAGCAAGGGCGGCATCGTCTCGATGACGCGGCAGATGGCGCTGGAGCTGGCGCCGCACCGCATCCGGGTCAATTCCATCGCCCCCGGCCTCACCGACACCGCGCAGCCGCGCTATGGCTCGACCGAGGCGGAGATCGCCACGATGGGCGCCGCCAACCCGCTCGGCCGCATCGCCGCGCCAGAAGACATCGCCCGCGCCGCGCTGTTCCTCGCCTCCGACCAGGCCGGGTTCGTCACCGGCCACTGCCTCCACGTCAACGGCGGGTCTTATCTGTATTGAGGCTTGGATGATTGTCCTTGCGTCCCTCGAGGCTCGCTTCGCGAGCACCTCAGGATGAGGGCTTTTCTTCGTGCCATCTTCCGATCGGCCTCATCCTGAGGTGCTCCCACGGGGCTTCA
>JASHUW010000075.1 GCA_030039815.1 Alphaproteobacteria bacterium | reverse complement strand
GAAGAGACGAGCGAAGGCGTCATTATCACAGGCGGCAAGCAGCTCTCGACCGCAGCGCCGCACAGCAATGAGGTTTACGTGTCGCTGTCGGCGACGTTCGCGCAGCGCAATGATCCGCGCTGCGTGCTCGCCTTCGCGATCCCCAATGACGCGCCGGGTCTCAAAATCCTCGCGCGCGAGCCAGTGTCGCGCTGGTTCGGCTCGTGGGGCCATCCGCTGCAGATGCTCGACGAGCAGGATTGCATGCTGTTCTTCGACCGGGTGCTCGTGCCGTGGGATCGACTCTTCATGCTCTACGACCCGACGCCGATGCTAAAGACGCTGGGCGCCGCCGGGCATCGCGTGCCGTTCAACTTCCTCGGCTGGGCCAATCTGTGCCGGGTCGAGGTGCGGATGCGCCTCATCACCGCGGTCGCGACGATGGTCGCCGAGGCGATCGGCGTCATCGAGTTCCGCGAAGTCGCCGCCAAGCTCGGCGAGATGGCGACCTATTGTGAAATCTGGCGCCACGCGATGGAGGGCATCGAGCACGCGGCGCGGCCCACTCCGACCGGGCAATGGACGCTCGGCCCCGGCCGCGCGATGCACATCTGGTTCGCCCAGGTCTCGGGCCGCATGGTGGAGATTTTGCGCGAGATCTGTGCCTCGGGGATCATCATGCAGCCGAGCGAGAACGATCTCGCCAGCCCCGATATCCGGCCCTATCTCGACAAGTACATGAAGGGAAAGGGTGTCGACGTCGAATACAAGTCACGCCTGTTCCGTCTGGCGCATGATTTGGCCGCGTCGTCCTACGGGCTGCGCCAGGATATCTACGAGTACTGGCACGGCGGCGATCCCGCGCGCAACCGCATCAACCTGCTGCGCAGCTTCGACCAGCGGGCGATGCGGGAGCGCATCAAGGAGATGCTGTCGCAGCCGTTGCCGCACGGGACGGTGCCGTAATCTCATAGGAGAAGGCAGGCGGCGCGCTTCTTGCTATCCTTCCCCAAAATTGAGGTCGGGGGAGGCTCGTGATGGTTCAGCATTTCACACGCCGCGATTTCGGCCGTACTGCCGCGGCTGCCGCCGTGGCGACGGCGCTGCCGCGTTCGCCGGCGCGCGCGGCCGATGACAAGCAGGTTCTGCGCTTTATCGCGCAGTCCGACCTGCGCGTGCTCGACCCGATCTGGACCACCGCCTATATCAGCCGCAACCACGGCTACATGGTCTATGACACGCTGTTCGCGATCGACGCGGAGTTCGCACAGCATCCGCAGATGGTCGGCGACTACAGCATTTCGCCAGATAAACTCACCTATCATTTCACCCTGCGCGACGGGCTCGGCTTCCATGACGGGAGCGCGGTGCGCGGCGCCGATTGCGTCGCCTCGCTCAAGCGCTGGATGGCGCGCGACAGCCACGGCCAATCGATCGCCGCGGTGCTCGACCAGATCGCGCCCGATGGCGACAAGAGCTTCACGATCAAGCTGAAGGAGCCGTTTTCGCTGATGCTCGAAGCGCTGGGCAAGGTGTCGAGCCTGGCGGCGTTCATTATGCCCGAGCGGATCGCCAACACCGACCCGTTCACCCAGATCACCGAGTCGATCGGCTCGGGCCCGTTCAAGTTCGTCAAGGACGAATTCCAGCCCGGTCACATGGTGGTCTACGTCAAGAACACCGATTACGCCCCGCGCAAGGAGGCGCCGAGCTGGGCCTCGGGCGGCAAGGTCGTGAAGGTGGATCGCGTCGAGTGGCTCTATATCCCGGACGCGACGACCAAGGTCGCGACGCTCAACAGCGGCGAGGCTGATTGGTGGGAGAACCCGCCGCTCGAGATCGTCCCGGCGCTGGCGGCCAATCCCGATGTCGTCGTCGCCCCCTTTGATACGCTGCCGGTGCCGATCATGGTCAAGGTGAACTGGCTGCAGCCGCCTTTCGACAACATCAAGATGCGCCAGGCGTTGATGGCGGTAGCCAACCAGGCCGATTACCTGACCGCGCTCGCCGGCGACAAGTCGAATTGGCAGCTTTGCCCGTCATTCTTCACCTGCGGCGGCCCGATGGCGAATACGGCGGGCTCGGAGGCGCTGACCGGCCCGCGCGATTACGACAAGGCGAAGAAGCTTGTCGCCGAGGCGGGCTACAACGGTGAGCGGGTTGTCATTCTCGACGCGGTCGACCAGCCGGTCGCGCACAGCCAGGCGCTGGTCGTCGCCGACGAGCTCAAAAAACTCGGCGTCAATGTCGACGTGCAATCGATGGATTGGGGCACACTCGTCACCCGGCGCGCCTCGATGGAGCCGATCGACAAGGGCGGCTGGAACATCTTCGCGACCGGCTGGGTCGGCAGCGATCTCATCGACCCGGCGGAGAACCCGACCCTGCGCACGAACGGGAAGAAGAGCCATTTCGGCTGGCCCTCCGACGACAAGATCGAGGAGTTGCGCAATCAGTGGCTCAAGGCGGCGACGCTCGACGAGCGCAAGAAAATCGCCGAGGAGATCCAGGCGCGCGCGTTCGAGATCGTGCCCTACATCCCGACCGGGCAGTACCTCGCCAAGACCGCCTATCGCAAGAACTTGAAGGGCACGCCGCTCACGGGCCCCGCGCTCTTCATGTGGAACGTCGAGAAGGTGTGAGGCCGGAAATCACTTCTCCAGCAGCTTCGCGCCCGGCGGGGTCGGCACCTCGAAGACGTTGAGCGTCACCGAGACAAACGAGTAGTAGCCGATGAGCCCGGCGAGATCGACGATGCCCTTGTCGCCCCAGCGCGCCCGCACCCGTTCGTAGACATCGTCGCTGACGCGGTGGTTCTGGTAGTAGGAGTGGGCGAACTCGTAGACGAGCCGGTCGTCGGGGTCGGCGAAATGCGGCGTCTTGCGCTCGGCGATCGCGTCGATCTGCTCCTGTGTCAATCCGGCCAGCAGCCCGAGCCGGACATGCGCCGCCCATTCGAACTGCGCGGTCCAATAGCGCGCCGTGCAAAGGATCGCGATCTCGGTCTGCTTCGGCGTGAACGGTGTGCCGAACCGTACATGCGCGCCGAGCTGATGGGCGTGGTCGGCGAGCCCGGGACTGTTGAGCCAGACATGCACCGGCGGCGGCACCGCGCCGCGCGGGCCAGCCGTGCAGGCATCCCAGATGCGGCGCTGCTCGGCGTCGAGCTTGGCGGGGTCTTGTTGTTGATAGCGCGGCATGCGGCGTCTCCAGTGTTGGCAGGGTGCTACCGCGATCATACTGTGCCGGCCGATGATCGAAAGAGGTTGAGGCATGGAGCGACGCAAGCTTGGCGATCTCGAAGTCGGCGCGGTGGGTCTCGGCTGCGCGACGATGACCCCGTTCTACGGCGAACCGAACCGCGACAGCGCGATCGCCACGATCCGCCGCGCGCGCGAGCTCGGCGTCGATTTTCTCGACAGCTCCGATGCTTACGGCGCGGGCCGCAACGAGGAGCTGATCGCCGAGGCGGTGGCCGGACACCGCGACGCCTACGTGATCGCCAGCAAGTTCGGCAATATCGGCCTGCAGGGCGGCCCGAAGCTCGCCGACGGCCGGCCCGAATACGTGAAGGAATGCTGCGACAAGAGCCTCGCGCGGCTGAAGACCGAGGTGATCGACCTCTATTACATCCACCGCGTCGACGCCGACGTGCCGATCGAGGACACGATCGGCGCGATGGCCGAGCTGGTGGGGGCCGGCAAGGTCAAGCATCTCGGCATCTGCGAGGTCGGCGCCCAGACCGTCCGCCGCGCCCATGCGGTCCATCCGATCGCCGCGATCCAGATCGAATATTCGTTGTGGAGCCGCGACGTCGAGGCCGAGATCCTGCCGCTTTGCCGCGAGCTCGGTATCGGCTTTGTGCCGTACAGCCCGCTTGGCCGCGGTTTCCTGACCGGTACGGTGACCTCGCTCGACACGCTGCGCGAGGGCGACGCGCGCCGGCGCATGCCGCGCTTCCAGGCCGAGAACCTGCAACGCAACCTCGAGCTCGTCGAGGAGCTGAAGGCGCATGCCGCGTCGCTGAACTGCACCCCGGCGCAGCTCTGCATCGCCTGGCTCCTGTCGCGCGGCGATTTCATCGTGCCGATCGCCGGGACCAGCCACGTCCACTATCTCGAACAGAACGCCGCCGCGGCCGGCATCAAGCTGGGCGCCGACACCGAGGACGCGCTCGACCATGTCTTCGCGCCTGGCGCCGCCGGCGGCCCGCGCTATCCCGAGGCATACCTGGCACGGATCGGCATCTAATCCCCGCTGTCATTCCGGGATCGCCCTAGGGCGAGACCCGGAGCCCATGCACACGGCCCTTGAAACATGGGCGCGGCCGGTGCAAGCCGGTAGAAGACAGTGTTCATGGGTTCCGGGTTCGCGACTTTTTCTCGCGCCCCGGAATGACGGGTGAGGAGAAGTCATGGAATTCGGCATGTTCCACGAGTTTCCGTCGATGCCGGGGCGTGGCGAGACGGAGATGTTCGACGAGGCGATGGAGCAGGTCGACGCCGCCGAGCGTTGGGGGCTCGACGTGATGTGGCTCGCCGAAATCCATTTCGCGCCGGAGCGGACCTATCTGTCGGCGCCGCTCGCCATCGCCAGCGCGATCGCCGCGCGCACCAGTCGCATGAAGATCGGCATCGCGGTGCAGGTGCTGCCGCTCTGCCACCCGCTGCGCCTCGCCGAGGAAGCGGCAACGGTCGACCAAGTGAGCCGCGGCCGGCTGATCTTCGGCGTCGGCCGCAGCGGCGTGGTCAGCACCTACGACGCCTACCAGGTGCCCTATGGCGAAAGCCGCGAGCGCTTCACGGAAATCCTCGACATCGTCAAAGCCGCGTGGAGCGAGCCGTGTTTTTCGTACGCCGGCAAATTTCACAGCTTCCGCGACGTCGCCTGCTCACCGCATCCCTACAAGCACAAGCTGCCGGAAATCCGCGTCGCCGCCAGCACGCCCGACACGTTTCCGGCGATCGGCGGGCTCGGCTATCCGGTCTTCGCCAGCACGCGGCATTCGACCTGGGGCGATGTCGTGGGCCAGGTCGCCAGCTACCAGTCCGGCTGGAAGGGCGCCGGCCGCGGGGGCAGGGGCCAGGCCTTTGTCGCCGGGCCAATGTACATCGCCGAGACCGAGGCGCAGGCCCGCGACGAGGCGCGCGAAAGCGTCGAGCATTTCTACAAGCTGCAATACGAGCTCATCGCCGAGTCGGCGCGCCGCTCCGGCCGCCAGCAATTCATCGACCGCGCCGAGCACCTGCGCACGCTGACCTATGACGACGTGCTGCGCGACAATGTCATCGTCGGCTCGCCCGAGACAGTCGCCAAACGCCTCAAATCGCTGCAGGAGCGGATCGGCTTCGACGGCATCCTCGCCGAATTGAATTGCGGCGGGCTCATCCCGCACGCGCGGGTAATGAACGCGCTCCGCCTCCTCTGCGAGGAAGTGAAGCCGAGGTTTCAATGAGCTCGCGCCGCTTGCGATTGGCTGCGATCGTGGCATCATCCTGGCAGAAAAATTGCGTGAAGCGGTCGACAACCACGCGGCGACGATCATCCCGGACAGGAGGCTTCTGATGGTGACGAGGGCTCCCTACTTAAAGGCGCGTTACAGCGGCTACCATCACCGCCAGGTTCCCCAGGAAGATTCCGAGTTGACCCATGTCGGCCCGGACACGCCGTGTGGCGAGTACCTGCGCCGCTTCTGGACCCCGGTCTGCTATTCGGACGACTTGAAGGACCTGCCGCTCAGGCTGCGCATCATGGGCGAAGACCTCGTCGCGTTCCGCGACGGCAGCGGCGAGGCGGGCCTTCTCGAGTTGCACTGCCCGCATCGCGGCACCTCGCTCGAATTCGGCCTCGTCGGCGAGAAGGGGATTCGCTGCTGCTATCATGGCTGGCTGTTCGGCTGCGACGGTTCGATCCTCGAAACCCCGGGCGAACCCGCCGACAGCACCCTGAAGGACCGCCTCTTTCACGGCGCCTACCCGGTCAAGGAAGCGCACGGTCTCGTCTTCGCCTATATGGGGCCGCCGGCAGAAATGCCGGCCTTCCCGACCTATGACAGCCTGATGCGGCCCGGCTACCGCATCATTCCCGGGCAGAAATACCTCTACCCGTGCAACTGGCTGCAAATCCTCGAAAACACGATGGACGCGATCCACACGTCGTTCCTGCACACGATCGTCAGCGGCGCGGTATTCACCGAGGAATTCGGCGTGCTCCCCGAGCTCGAATTCATGGAGACGCCGGTCGGCATGATCTACATCGCGACCCGGCGCATCGGCGACAATATCTGGTCCCGTTCGGTCGAGAACGTGCTGCCGCTGTTGCAGCAAGTCGCGCCGATCTGGGAGACCGGCCAGCAGGAGATCGGCTTCAGCGGGCCGATGATGAGCCGTTGGATAGTGCCGATCGACGACACCAACTCGATGCAGATCGAACTGCGTCATGTGAGCGAGACCGAGGGTGTGGAGACGCCCGGCTGGTGGGCCGACCGCTCGGTGATGCTGCCGGGACAGATGCCGCCCGACACCTACGAGGAGGCGCAGCGCCGCCCGCAGGATTTCGAGGCGCAGGTGTCGCAACGGCCGATCGCGGTGCACGGCATGGAGCATCTCGGCACCACCGATCGCGGCATCACGATGCTGCGCCGGCAGATACGCGACGGCATCAAGGCCGTGAAGAAAGGCGAGGACCCGCAAGGCCTGTTCCGCGAAGGTCACAACAGCGCGGTTCCGACCTACTGCAACAACACGGTCGTGCGTGTCCCGCCGGCGAAGACGCCCGAAGCCGACAAGAAGCTGATGCGCGAGACCGGACGCCGTCTGGCGCGCGGCTACATCGAGGCGCCGCCGCTCCTCGCCGCGGCGGAGTAACTCTTTTTGTCATTCCGGGAGGGCCCGCAAGGGCCGGACCCGGAACCCATGAACACGGGCGTTGCCGTCTCAGGCTCGACCGTCGGCGGATTATTTTGCTAAGCCTGTGTACATAGGTTCCGGGTTCCACCCGGAATGACAAACGCGGCAAGAGGGCGAGGGATGAAGTTCGGGTTGTTTGGCGGCGCGCGCACCGATCCCGGCGAACAGGCGAGCGACAGCCGCATCTACACCGACTACATCGACTATATCTGCGAGGCCGAGCAGCTCGGTTTTCACAGCGTCTTCCTCGTCGAGCATCATTTCACCGGGTTCGGCCAGGTGTCGGCGACGATCAACTTCCTCACCTATCTCGCCGCGAAGACCTCGACGATGCGGCTCGGCACCGCGGTGCTGGTGCTGCCCTGGCACAACCCGGCGCTGCTCGCGGAGCAGGCGGCGACGCTCGACCTCCTGTCCAACGGTCGCTTCGATTTCGGCATCGGCAAAGGCTATCGTTGGGGCGAATTCCACGGCTTCTGCATTCCGATGCAGGAGGCCGAGGAGCGCTACCAGGAAACGGTCGCCTTCCTGCGCAAGGCGTGGACCAGCGCGGGCCGCTTTTCGCATCATGGCAAATATTGGCATTACGACGATGTCGTCATCGAGCCTGCGCCGGTGCAGAAACCGCATCCGCCATTCTGGGTCGGCGCGGCGAGCCCGCCTTCGATCCGCTTCGCGGCGGCGCAGGGCTACAACCTCCTCCTCGGCCAAGGTGGCGGGCCGGAGACCGTCGCCGAGGGCGTGTCGATCTATCGCCGCGCCGTCGAGGAACAGGGGCGGGTCTACGATTCGTCGATGGTCGGCCTCACCCGCGCGCTGCACATCGCGATGAACGACAGCGAACGTGAGGCGGCGCTGGAGCTGCGCGCCAAGTTCATGGCCCAGGTCGAGCAATTGTCGCTGTCGCCGACCGGCGAGTCGCCCACTCTCGGCCGCCCGCGCAAGCCCCTGACCCAGGCCGAGCGTCACGCGCTCACCGAACGCGACGCGCTGATCGGTCGGCCCGACGAGATCATCCGCCGTATCCAGCGCCTGCAGCAAGGCGGCGTCGAATACATCATGGTGATCGATTTTGCCGGGCGGCTCGACCACCTCCGCCTCTTCGCGCGCGAGGTGATGCCGGCGTTCGCATAGCTATTCGGGCGCCGGGTTCAGCGCTGTCGCCAGCAGGTGCCCAAGCCACACCGCGAAGAGGCAGGCGACGACCGATAGCACGACGTTGACGGTGGCCTGGCCCCAATGGTTTTCGCGCATGAGGTCGAGCGTCTGCAGGCTGAACGCCGAGAACGTCGTGAACCCGCCGCAGATCCCAACCATCACAAAGGCACGTGCATCGAACGACACGACGTAACGCCCGCCCGGCCCGGTGAACGTCGCGAAAAACCCGATGACGAACGACCCAAGGATGTTGATGAGGATCGTGCCCCACGGAAAAACGGCGCCCCACAGCGCCACCGCCAGGGCGCCGGTGCCGTAACGCGCAAGCCCGCCCAGCGCGCTGCCGATGCCGATGACGAGGTAAGCGACGAGAAGGTTCATGAGCCAGGCGGAGCTAGGGATACTCGGCCTGTCGCGGTGTCGCAAGCTCGCCCGCGCTTGACAAGGGACTCAGCCTCGCCGCATAGACCGCGCCGGGGGGGAACGGGAAGATGCGCGCCATCGCCGGCCTAGTCATCGCCGTCATGCTCAGCCTCGCCGTAGGCGCCGCGGCGCAGGCGCCGCCGCAGCAGCAGCAGATCTTCGGCCGCTGGCTGACCGCAACCAAGCGCGGCGTCGTCGACATCTATGCCTGCGGCGACTCGGTCTGCGGCAGGCTCGTCTGGCTGATCAATCCGATGCGTCGCGGCGCGCCGGCGGCGGACGACAAGAACCCGGACCCCGCCTTGCGGCAACGGTCGCTGTGCGGCCTCACCATGTTGGGCGGCTTCCGCCGCGCCGAGCCGCAGCGCTGGACCGACGGCTGGATCTACGATCCCGACAGCGGCAAGACCTACCACGCCACGATGTTTCTCGAGGGCGCCGGCGTGCTGCAGCTCCGGGGCTATGTCGGCATTCCGCTCTTCGGCGAGACGCAGACCTGGACCCGGCCGGACGGGCGCTACGGCTCCTGCTGAGGCGGTCGCGACCGCATCAGCGGCAGCAGCAGCAGTGACAGCAGCACCAGCCCGCCGATGAAGATCCAGGCGTCATTGATGGCGGCCACCAGCGCGGCGCGGCTGACCAGCGGCGCGACGAAATCGCGCGTCGCCTGGTCGATATGGGTGAAGGGCACGCCGGTGAACCGCGCGGTGGCCAGGCCGACGAACCGCGCCGCCGCGGGATCGCCGGCCTGAAGCCGGGCGACGAGCGCCTGGGCATGCTCCGGGGTGCGGCGCTCGATGATGGTGTCGATGAGGGCGAGGCCGATGGCGCCGCCGAGATTGCGCATCAGGTTGAAGACGCCGCTGGCGTTGGGCACGCGCGCCGCCGGCAGCGCGTCGAGCGCCAGCGCCGTGCTCGGCAGGAGGCACAGCATGACCGCGGCGCCGCGCGCGATCTGCTGCCAGAACAATCCCCAGAAATCGGTCCCGGAGTTCATGAAGCCGTTGCCGACGAGCCCGGCGGCGAGGAGGCCGTAGCCGGCGAAGGTCAGCAGCCGCGCATCGACGCGCGGCTCGAGGAAGGCGGCGAGCGGCGCCACCAGAAGCTGCGTCGCGCCGGTGACGATCATGATGAGACCGATGTCGAAGGCCTCGTAGAAGCGTACGACGCCGAGAAAGACCGGCAGCAGATAGGTCGCACCGTAGAGGCCGATGCCCAGCGCGAAGCTGAAGCAGCAGCCCAGCGTGAAATTGCGGTCGCGGAAACAGGCGAGGTCGATCAGCGGGCGCGGATGGAGGAGACAGCGGCGGATCGCCCAAGCTCCGCAGCCGAGGCAGGCGCCGGCGAGCAGCAGCATCGGCGGGTCGCTCCAGCCGCGATGCGGCGCTTCTTTGAGGATGATTTCGAGGCTGGCGAGCG
>JASHUW010000074.1 GCA_030039815.1 Alphaproteobacteria bacterium | reverse complement strand
TCTTTGACCGCCGGCGTGAAGGCTACGATCCGCTTCAGGCGTTTATTGCGCTGTTCGAGGATCGCACGGTCGAGAAGGCGGAGAAAAAAGGCCGGCCGGAGGCGATTGAAGAGCGGCTTGCTTATCGCATCGTCGAGGGCGATCGGCTCGATCTCGAAGCCGATCTCGACCTGGCGATGCAGCATTATTCGCCGCTCGACATCATCAACGAGCATCTGCTCGGCGGCATGAAGACGGTCGGCGATCTGTTCGGCGCCGGCAAGATGCAGCTGCCTTTCGTGCTGCAATCGGCCGAGACGATGAAGGCGGCGGTCAAATACCTCGAACCGTTCATGGAGCGGGTCGAGGGCCAGGAGAAGGGCACGGTGGTGCTCGCCACGGTGCGCGGCGACGTGCACGACATCGGCAAGAACCTGGTCGACATCATCCTCACCAATAATGGCTACCGGGTCGTCAATCTCGGCATCAAGCAGCCGATCGGCGCGATCGTCGAGGCGGCGAAGGAGCACCACGCGCACGCGATCGGCATGTCGGGTCTCTTGGTCAAATCGACCGTGGTGATGCGCGAGAACCTCGAAGAGATGAGCCGCATGGGGCTCGCCGTGCCGGTGATGCTCGGTGGCGCTGCGCTCACCCGGCGCTATGTCGAAGAGGATTGCGTGCAGGCCTATGACAGCGGCCGGGTCGCCTATGCGCGCGACGCGTTCGACGGGCTCGCGCTGATGGACCGCATCGTCGGCAACGATTTTGACGGATACCTCGCCGAGGTGCAGGAAAAGAGCCACGGCCGGGTGAAGAACGAGAGCCGCAAATTGGGCCGCGCTGCCGATCCGCGGCCGCAACGGCCGATCGACCTCGAGGAAATCCGCATCCGCCGCGCCGAGCTCACTGCCGGCATCAAGGTGCCGACCCCGCCGTTCTGGGGCGCGCGCACCCTCGAACGCGTGCCGGTGAAGACGATCGCCTCCTACCTCAACACGCGCATGCTCTACCAATTCCAGTGGGGCTTCCGGAAGGAAGGGCGCAGCCTCGCCGAGTACAAGAAATGGGCGAGCAGCGAGCTGCGCCCGGTGCTGTCGCGGGTCATGGACCAGGCGATCCGCGAGCAGATCCTCGAGCCGCAGGCCTCATACGGCTATTGGAAATGCGCCGCGCAGGGCAATGCGGTGGTGCTGTTCGACGAGACCGGCCCCGGGGGAAAAGAGCGGGAGGTCGCGCGCTTCGACTTTCCGCGCCAGAACAAGCGCGATGGGCTGTGCATCGCCGATTTCTTCCGCGACATCGACAACCCGGAGCGCGACGTGATCGGCCTCCAGGTGGTGACCATGGGCCGCCGCGCCTCCGACGCGGCGCGCGAATGGTTCGCCGCCGACCGCTATCAGGATTACCTCTACCTGCACGGCCTCTCGGTCGAGATGGCCGAGGCCTTCGCCGAATACGTCCACAAGCGCATCCGCGGCGAGCTGGGCTTCGCGGCCGAAGAAGCGCGCGACCACGACGAGATGCTGGCCCAGGGCTATCGCGGCAGCCGCTATTCCTTCGGCTACCCCGCCTGCCCCAATCTCGCCGACCAGGCGCAGCTCTTGAAGCTGCTCGGCGCGCAAGCGATCGGCGTCGAACTCACCGACGAGGATCAGCTCGACCCCGAGCAATCGACCTCGGCCATCGTCGTCCACCACCCGCAAGCAAAGTATTTTTCGGTGTAATCGCCTGACGCAAAGTTACGCCTCCCGCGGAGGCTTAGCCCCAAATCGGCATCCTCACGCCAAAACCGCGCGGGGGCGATGATCGTGCCGCCGGCTGAAGTCACTCAACCTCAGGCACCGGGCTCTGCGTCTTCAATCTCCGCGGGCCAGCGCCACAAGGCGGACGGGGTCGGGAATGATGAGGTTGCAGCCGGTCGTCGCCTTGACCTCGTCGAGCGAAACGCCGGGCGCGATCTCCTTCAAGACCATGCCTTGCGGCGTGATCTCGAACAGCCCGAAATTGGTGATGACGAGGTCGACCACGCCGCGCGCCGTCACCGGAATGGCGCAACGCTCGACGAGGCGCGGCGCGCCGCGCCGGGTGGTCTGCTCCATCGCGACAAAGACATGCTTGGCGCAAGCGGCCAGATCCATCGCGCCGCCGATGCCGCCGCCTTTCTGCCCGGCCATTTTCCAGTTGGCGAAATCGCCGTTCTCGGCCACCTCATAGGCACCCAAGACGGTCACGTCGATACGGCCCGAGCGGATCATCCCGAACGCGTCGGCATGGTGCACGATCGCCGAGCCGGGGTTCATCGTGACATGCTGCCCCCCGGCATTGACGAGGTGCAAATCCTCCTTGCCGGGCGCGGCGAGCGGCCCGTAGCCGACCACCCCGTTCTCGGAATGGAAGATGATCTGCCGGTCGCCGAAATCGCAGTTCGAGCAGAGCGTCGGGATGCCGATGCCGAGATTGACGATCCAGCCGTCCGCGAACTCCATCGCCAGCCGGTCGCACATCTGCTGGCGGGTGAGCCCCTTGGCGTCGCTCATCGCTGGCCTCCCTGAAGAGCCGCGTTGCGGGCGGCGACCTCGGCCGGGCGCATCGGCCACCAGCCCTCGGGCGGCGGCGGTACCCTCACGAGACGATGCACAAAGATGCCGCTGAGGTGCACGTCGTCCGGGTCGATCGCGCCTGGCGGCAGGATCTCCTCCTCGACCTCGACGATCGTCACCTTGGCGGCCATCGCCATGATCGGGTTGAAATTGCGCTGCGCGCGGCGGAAGCGGAGATTGCCGAAACTGTCCGCCTGATAGGC
>JASHUW010000073.1 GCA_030039815.1 Alphaproteobacteria bacterium | reverse complement strand
ACCTCGGCGAAGGCGACGATTTCGTCGAACTTGCGGCGGATTTCGGCGCGCGTCATGCCGAGGATCGCGCCGTTGAGAAAGATGTTTTCGCGGCCGGTGAGCTCGGGGTGGAAACCGGTGCCGACCTCGAGCAGGCTGGCGACGCGGCCCACGGTTGTCACCCGGCCGGCGCTCGGCTCGGTGATGCGCGACAGGATCTTCAACAGCGTGCTCTTGCCGGCGCCGTTGCGGCCGATGATGCCGAGGACCTCGCCGCGCCCGACCTCGAAGTCGATGTCGTGCAGCGCCCAGAATTCCTCGATCGTGTCGCCGGAGAGCAGCGCGCGGCCGCGCGCCAGATCGGCGGCGCGGCGCCAGGCGCCCCGCGCCCCGCGCGCCAATACGTCGCGCAAGGCGACATAGCGCTCGCGTTGGCGCTGATGCCCGATCAGGTATTTCTTGCCGAGACCCTCGGCGCGGATGACGATGTCGGCGGCCAATTTACAAAAGATCGGCGAAGCTGCGCTCGGTGCGGCGGAAGTAGAAGATGCCGAGCCACAGGAACAATCCTACCGTCGCGAGGCTCAATGCAAAACCGGGCCCGTAAATCTGGCTGTCGCCCCCGAGCACACACCAGCGAAACCCGTCGATCACGCCGACGACCGGGTTGAGGCTGTACCAGAAACGCCAGCGATCGGGCACGATCGCGCTGGAGAAGCCGACCGGCGAGACGTACAGCCCGAACTGCACGAGGAACGGGATCACGTAGCGGAAATCGCGATATTTCACGTTGAGGGCGGTGACAAGAAACGCCGGCCCGAGGCTCGCCAGGATCGCCAGCGCCACCAGCGGCGGCAGCAGCAACAGGCGCCAGGTCGGCATCACCCCGAACCACAGCATCAGACCCAGCAGGATCACCAGGTTGAGCGCGAAGTCGAAGACTGCGACCACCGCCGTCGCGGCCGGAATGATCAGCCGCGGGAAGTAGACCTTGCCGACGAGATTGGCGCTGCTCACCATCGAGGTCGAGGCTTCGCTGAGGATGGTCGAGAACAGGAACCACGGCAGCATCCCGGCGAAGACCATCATCGAATACGGCACGCCTTGGCTCGACAAATGGGCGAGACGGCCGAAGATGACGGTGAAGACCACCATGGTGATAAAGGGACGCACGACGGCCCAGGCCGCGCCGATGACGGTCTGCTTGTAGCGGACGGCGACATCGCGCCAGGCGAGGATCGCGAACAGCTCGCGGTAGGCCCACAGATCGCGCCAGTAATGCCGCTCGGCGCGCCCCTGTTCGAGCACCAGCACCTGCGGCTGCGTGCGGCGGCCCTCCGCTGCGGGCTCAGTAGTTCGCGCGGTAATAAAGGTATTTAATAAACTCATTCTGGAACGCGATGAGCCCGCCCTCGTGACGCCACCAGTTTGTCCGGTCGTAGTCGGGCGGGTCGAGCGCGACGACCCGGATCGCCGCATCGCCACCGAATTCGCGATGCAGTGTCCAGGCGACGCGGCGGGTGGTGAAAATCTCGGTCGGCACGATGATGCTGTGGATGTTGTTCTGCTTCGCCCATTGATGCAGCGCGGCCACCTCCATCCGCGTATTGGCCAGGTTTTCGCCGAAGACGGCGATTGCGTCTTCCGGCACGCCGAGCTTTATCAAGACTGCGCGGTTCTCCGCGGTGTGCGACATCTCCACGCCCAGCTGCTCGGCCGGGCCTTCGTCCACATTCGACAAGGCGACCCATTTCACGAGACCGGCTTTGTAGTATTTCGCGGCAGCGAACGGTCGATCCTCGACGCCGCCGCCAAACACCGCGACAGCGTCGGCACGTTCGATCGGGTCGGCGACGATCCACCATTGCGCCGCCGCCTGCAGCAGCGATACCCGCGCGACCCAAGCTGCGGCCGATCCGACGACCAGTAGCACGACGAAGGCGAGCAGCGCGCGCCGCAGCACAAGACAGCAGCGCGACAGCGGTCAACCGGCCCCGACCGGACGGGTGATCGCACGGCGCGGCCGGGCGGATGAAACCAGCTCGCTCGCCAGCTCGGCGACCCGTTGGGCGAAGTGGGCGAAGTCATAGCGCGCCACCGCTTCACTTGCCGGCCGCGGGGCCTCGATCGCCCGGTCGATCGCTCGCACCAACGCGGACGGGTCATACGGGTCTACGAGCAGGCCGAGCGTACCGCCGGCAAGCGCGTCCGGGCTGCCGTCGATGTTGCCGGCGACCACGGGAAGCCCCGAGGCGGCGGCCTCAAGCAGCACGATGCCAAAGCCCTCTTGCACGCTCGGCATCACGAAGACATCGGCGGTGCGGTAGTATTCGGGGAGTTCGGAGTCGGACACCGCGCCGGCGAATAGCACGCGATCGGCAATTCCTGCCGCCTGCGCCATCGCCTCGAGCCGGGATCGATCGCCACCTTCGCCGACGATCAGATAGACGATATCGGGCCGCGAGGCGGCGAGCGCCGGCAGCACCGCGATGACCCGGTCATGCCCCTTGCCGCGCTCGGCGGAGGAGAGCCGTCCGACGGTCAGGAGCACGGTCTTGCCTCGCAGGCCGTGGCGTTCGAGCAGGGCATCGGGCTTCGGCCCCGGTGCGAAGCGGTGATCCACGGTGTTGGGCAGCACCCGCACCCGCCACGGCTCGACGCGGGCGAGGCCGAGAAAGCGGTGCCTCGTATGCCGGCTGACGGCGGTGATCAGCGCCGCTCGCTCGCTCGCCCAGCGTTGCGCTCGCGATAATGGCTCCCAGGCCTCGACCCCGTGGAGCTGCAGCCATAACGGCGCACGCAAGAAGGCGGCGACGATCGTCGCCGCGGTCGCGAGATTGATATGCCCGCAAAAAACAGCGTCGAACGGCCCCTCTTGCCGCGCCGTCAGCAGCGCGGCGGCGATAAGGCCGACCCGGCCGCGCGGCGCGCGCTGATCGATCGCCGACGGCAGCGTCCCCGATTGGGCTCGGCCCTCTCGCGGCAGGGCGACGACGGTCGCGCCGCCAGCCGCAAGCGCGGTCAGCAGATCGCGGTTGTAGCGCGCGATCCCGCCGGCCCCGCCGAACGCGTCGCTGACCAGCGCCAGCAGTCTCATCGTCGCGCTCGCATCCGGTCAGGCGGCGGCCAGCTGATACGCCCAGCGGCGCGCCCACGGGCAGTCGGGGCCATTGAGCTCGGGCCGGCGGCGCCACGCCTGAAGGCTAGCATCATGTTGGATCCATTGGGCGATCGGTGTCTCAAAACCGCGCTTTGGCGCGTCGACGATTTCGCGCGAGACCTTCAGTTGCGGGGTTGCGGTGAGCAGGCGCTTTCCCTCTCCGGGAGCGAGGGTCATCAGATCGGCGCCGATCGCGCGGGTCAACTCGGCATCGACGAGCGGCACGCGAACCTCGACGGAATGCGCCATGCCGGCCCAATCGGCGTCGCGCAGAAGCTGGTTGCGCAGGTACAGCCCGGCTTCCAGCGCGGCGACCTTGCCCATCGGCGAGCGCACCCGCGCCGCGCCGGCCAAGGCGATGAGGCGCAGCGGGTCGAGACGGCGCAGCCCCTCGCTTGCCGCTTCCATGACGCCGTTCAGCTCATCCGGCATGAAGACGCCGCGCCGCAGCAGGTAGGCGCCGGCATAGGTGCCGGCGTAGCGCGCGAAGCTTGCGGCTTTCGGCGGCAGTGCCGGATGAAGGCGTCGCAATGCCGACACGGCCAGGGCAAAGGCCTTGCCGAACAGCGGGATGCGCGCGGGCAGAGCCATGCGCCGTACCCAGCGCGGAAGATCGGTGAACGAGGGATAGCCGCCGAACAGTTCGTCGCCGCCAAGCCCCGAGAGCGCGACCTTGAGCCCCAGCTCGCGCGCCGCCTTGCTGGCGAACCAGGTGTTGATGCCGTCGATGCTCGGCTGATCCATCTGGTCGAGGATGCGCGGCAGATCGGCCACGAACTCGGCCTCCGAGACGAGGCGCCGCGTATGGGGAACCCCGTGTCGCGCGGCAATCTGCGCCGCGGCTTCGACCTCGCACTGTGGTGCGTCGCGAAACTCCTCATGGGTGACGGTGATGGCGCGAACATCGCTTCCGGTTTCATGGATAAGCCCGAGCAGCGCACCGGAATCGACCCCCGCCGACAGGAACAAGCCAATCGGTACATCCGCGACCAGATGATGCCGGACGCTGTCGAGCAGCGCCTCGCGCAGCCGGGCAGGCAGATCGCCAGGCGCGGTTGCCTCACGGTCGAGCAGCGCCGCAATGTCGCAATATGATACCGGCGCGTGCGGGCCAAGGCCGTCCACCCACATCGATGTGCCAGCCGGCAATGCCCGCACCTCGCGGTAGATGGTGAACGGCTCCGGAACGCTGCCGAATAGGAAGAAGCCGGCCCAGCCGGCGGGCTCCGGATCGCGCGAAATCTGCCCACCGGCCAGCAGCGCCTTGACCTGCGACGCAAAGCGGAGGGTCCAGCCGTCATCGGCGTAATAGAGCGGCTTGATGCCGTAAGGGTCGCGGGCGAGGAGAAGGCGCCCTTGCTCGCCGTCCCACAATGCGAAGGCGAACATGCCGCGCAGTTCGGCGAGCATCGCCGCCCCCTTCCACGCGTAAAGGTGCAGCAGCACCTCGGTGTCGGTGTCGCTGTGGAAGACGCAGCCGCGGGCCTCGAGCCGAGCGCGCAGTTCGCGGTAATTGTAGATTTCGCCGTTGTAGGTGACGGCGAACCGGCCGTCGGCGCTGACCATCGGCTGCAGCCCGCGATCCG
>JASHUW010000072.1 GCA_030039815.1 Alphaproteobacteria bacterium | reverse complement strand
GACCAACGAAGAATTCGGTGCCGTTGGGGCATCATAAAAATCAACGACAAGCCCCCGAAAACCACGCACCTGCGCGTCGCTCAAAAGCCACCGACAAACCGTGAAGTAGGCGGTGAATAGTAACATTTGACCACGCGCGGCGGAGCCGGCGCCGCGCGGACGGGTGCGGTGCATCCGCACTCGTCCAGTTCGGCCTTTGGGGGTCGCCCCGGAATGACCGGGTGACCGATCAGCGCCGGCGCGGCGGGGCTTTGGCGGGTTGCGACTTTGCCGCCGGCTGTGTGGCGGGCGGGCTCGCTCCCGCGATCGGCGGCACTCTGACGCTGAACCCCCGTAGTGCCAGGTATCCCCCCAACACCAAAGGGATCGCCGCGTAAACGTAGTATAAATCAACGACATGCGCGGCGGCCATCATCGCCGCCATCACGTCCGGCGGCACAAACAGCACCATCACGCCACGCACCAGGATTGCCCAGCCGGTAAGAGTGACGACCAGCGGCCAGAACCCGCGAGACCACACGTTGTGAACCAGCACGATGGCGGCGCCGAAAACCACACGGACAAAGCCCAGCAGCAGCAGCGGCGTACGGTCGACGCCAAGCTGTCCCAGCGCAGCTACGACCATTTCCTTATCGGCGAGCATGGCCACCGCGACGATGAGGGACACAACCCCGATCAGGCGGCTCAAATAGATCGTCAGCGCCGGCATCGCCATCCCCCGTCGCGGTCCCCCGCGACGAGAATAGCACGCCGGGCTATTCTTCCTTTCGGGCTATCGACAAGGTGTGCGCCTTCACCTCACCCCGACGACGACGGGCGTAGCGGTCGAGCCGGCGGCGCGCCGCGTCAAACGCGGCACGCACAGCGACGAAGACATCTTCGTGTGCCTCGAACTCGGTAGCGCCACGCCCGATGGTGATGACCTTGCCGGGAAGGGTCAGTTCGACGCAGAGATGCGTGACCCTCCCCGCCCGTTGCGGACGGTGCCGGCCCTCGACGATCACCCGGCACGCGGTAAGCCGGTCGAAGACGCGCTCCAAACTCTCGGCGCGCTCGCGGATTTGCGCTTCGACTGCCGCGGAGGACGGCAGGTCGCGAAAGGTTATCTGCAACGGGACAGTCATCGGCGCCTCCAGGGTCAAGGGAACGACGCAGTCGACAGTCTTTTCCATATCGGCGCGGCAAAGCCGTGGCGCAACCCCGCCATTGGGCGCAGAATGGACGAAACAACAATGGATCGCGGCGTCGTCTAGGGAGGCTTGCCATGCCCGACTACAAGCTGATTTCCGCCGATTCCCATGTGAGCGAACCACCCGATCTGTGGGCGCGGCGGGTCGACAAAAAATATCGCGACCGCGCCCCGCGGCTGGTGACCGACCTGCCCGGCAAGGAAGGCGCCTATTTCCTTTACGAGGGCCACGCGCCGCACCCGATCGGCATCGGGCTCGGCGCCGGCAAGAGCCCCGAGGAGCTGAAGGAATTCCTCACCAAGGCGACCTACGCCGACGCCCGGCCTGGCGGTTGGGACCCGGCCGAGCGGGTCAAGGACAATGCGCTCGATGGGGTCGAGGCCGACGTGCTCTACACCACGCTTGGCTTCCGCATCTTCTGGCTCAAGGACGCCGGGCTGCAGGCCGACTGCTTCCGCGTCTACAACGATTGGCTCGCCGAGTTTTGCGGCTATGCGCCGCAAAAGATGGCGGGCCTGGCGATGATTTCGCTCTACGACCCGACGGCCGGCGCGCGCGAGCTCGAGCGCTGCGCCAAGATGGGATTGAAGGGCGCCATGATCTGGTGCTCGCCGCCGCAGGATCAGCCCTACAGCTCCGACGTCTACGACCCGTTCTGGGCCGCCGCCGAAGAGATGAAGATGCCGATCTCGCTGCACGCGATTACCGGCATGGGGGTTGAGAGCCAGTGGAACTGGGGCGAGCGCTATATGCGCACCACGGTGCTTGGCTATGAGGTCGAGAAGACGTTCAGCGTGCTGATCTTCTCGGGCGTGCTCGACCGCTTCCCCAAGCTGCAGATCGTCTCGGCCGAGAACAATGTCGGCTGGCTCCCCTATTACCTGCAGCGCATGGACCGCGTCGCCGAGCGCAGCCGCGCCTCTCACGGCTTTACCCAGAAGCTGAAGCCAAGCGACTACTTCCGCCGGCAGATGTGGGCGACCTATATCGACGATTTCGTCGGCGTGGCGAACCGCGAATTTGTCGGCGTCGACCGCATCATGTGGTCGAGCGACTACCCGCATCAGGCCTCGTCCTGGCCACACTCGCAAGACGTCGTCGAGCGCGACTTCAAGGACGCCAGCGCCGAGGACCGCTTCAAGATCACCCGCGGCAATGTCGCCGGGCTTTACGGGTTCGCAATCTGAAGGCGATAACCCTCGCCCGGTGATGGCGGGAGAGACCTCAGAGAGCCAGCGCAACGCTGCCGCTCAATCGTGGCGGCGCGCGCTTGAGCTGACCGCGCCGATCGCCCGGTGGCCGGAGGTCACCTTCCCTATCGTCATCGAGCGCTTGGCCGAAAAATACGGTGATGCGCCCGCGCTGCTTTCGGAAAAAGAGACGCTGAGCTACGCCGCGCTCGCCGAGCGGGCCGGGCAATATGCGGCATGGGCGCATGCGCAATCGCTCGCTCCGGGCGAGGTCGTCTGCCTGATGATGCCGAACTGTCCCGAATATCTGGCGATCTGGCTTGGCATCACCCGCGCCCGCGGCGTGGTCGCGCTGATCAACACGAACCTCGTCGGCGACGCGCTGCGCCACGCGATCGACATCGTGGGGCCGCGTCATCTGATCGTCTCGGCGGAGCTTTGCGACGCCGTCGCCGCGGTGCTTCCGCAACTTGGCGACGTGCAAGTCTGGGCGCACGGCAGCGA
>JASHUW010000071.1 GCA_030039815.1 Alphaproteobacteria bacterium | reverse complement strand
CGCCGGTATCGGGATGGGTGCGCACCAGCGGGTGGTCGACCGGCGGCAGCTCGTTGGCGTAATAGCCCGGCCGCAGCCCGCGCTCCCATTGGAAGACGACCCGCAGCTCTTCGATCCGCTCTTTCGTGGCATCATCGAGCGCGGCGTAGGCGCGCCGTGTATTGGCGAACTCGGTGTCGCCGCCGACCGGCGGCAGTTCGACCGCGTAAAGCACGGTCAGCGCCGGCGGCGTTTTGTAATAGGGCTTGTCGGTGTGCCAGCGGTAATTGGCGCCCTTCGCGAAGCGGGCGCTCGGGTTGCCGTCGGCGTCGAGGTTGGCGGTGACATGCGCCACATCCTGCCGCTTGCCCGGCCGCCCGCCGCCATGCGCCTCGACCTCGCCGAACTGCGCGGTGAAGCGATATTGCGCCTCGCGGCTCAAGGACTGGCCCGGGAACACCAGGAACTGGCGGTCGAGCAGCGCGGCATAGATGGCATCGCGCACTTCATCCGGCAGCGGCCGCGACAGATCGACTTCCGTTATCTCCGCACCACCCGCTGGGGAAAGCGGACCGCTGACAGCAAGCCCCCATCCGCCCGCTGCGCGGGCACCTTCCCCGGCGAGCGGGGGAAGGATTCCGGTCTTCCCCCTTCCCCGCAAGCGGGGGAGGGTAGGGGTGGGGGCTGACATCTCCTAATCGTGCAGCTTGTGCAGGAACCCGGTGCGCTGCATGGCGCCGGCGCTCATGAACTGCGCGTCCTGGCCGGCGAGGATGAAGCGCGCGCCGAGCTCGATATAGCGCGGCATGATCTGCTCGTTGTAGACGCCGGCCATGCCAGGGAATTTGCCGTGCTCCTTGCACGCCGCGATCATCGCCTTGTAGGCCTCGGCGACGCGCTCGTTGCCGAAATCGCCGTGAATGCCCATCTCGGCGCAGAGATCGTTGGTGCCGATCAGCAGCACGTCGACCCCCGGCACCGCGGCGATCTCACTCGCGTTTCGGATCGCGGTCGGCGTCTCCAGCATGACGATCGTCAGGTTCGCCGCGTTGAGCGCCGAGGCCGCCTCGCCGCTCGACGCCGATCTGAGCCCGTAATGCGGCCCGATCCCGCCCATCGAGCGGTGCCCGACCGGCGGGTATTTGAGCCGGTTGACGACCTCCTTCGCCTCGGCGGCGGTGTCGACATGCGGCATCACGATGCCGAGCGCGCCGTTGTCGAGCGCGCGGGTCGCGATCGCGTATTCGCCGTTGGGCACGCGGGCGATCGGCGCAATCCCGGCATCGAGCGCCGCGGTCGAGATCTGCGCGCAGGCTTCGAGCGACATGACGCCGTGCTCCATGTCGAGAAACAGCCAGTCGAACCCGCTGACCGCCATCGCCTTGGCGATCTCGACGCTGCGCGTCATGCGGATGCCGACGCCGAGCGACAGCTTGCCTTGTTCGAGCTTGTCGCGGGCGACGTTGCGGACAGACGCGGGCATCGGCGCTACTCCGCCTTGAAGCAATAGGCGGCGAGCTTGTTGCCGTCGAGGTCGCGGCAATACCCGGCATAGGCGGTGGGGTGCCACGAGCGCGGGCCGACCGCGCCTTCGTCCTTGGCGCCGGCGGCAAGCGCGGCCTTGTGGAACGCCGCGACCGCGGCGCGACTTGGCGCGGCGAAGCTGATCGTGCCGCCATTGGCATGGGTCGCCGGCTTGCCGTCGGCCGGCTTCAGCACGAAAAATTCCGGCGCGTCCGCGCCCCAGATCGAGCCGTTGTCACCGAGGTCGCGCAGCCGTTTCAGGCCCAGCGGCGCCAGCACCGCATCGTAAAACGCGCGTGCCTTGGCGAGATCGTTGGTGCCGACCGTCACATGCGTAAAGATGGCCATGGTTGCCTCCCTGGGGCTGGGGAGCGCTATGTTAGGCCGAAGCGAACCGGGATCAAAGAACCCGTCGTTCCGGCGCCGCTGCCGCCGCCGTTGCGGCGTCGTGCTCCGCGACCAGGGCGCGCAGCCGCGGGATCAGTTCCTCGCCGTATTGCACCGCGTCCGGCCGCGGGTCATAGCCGCGGATCAACAGCGAGGTCGCGCCGAGCTTGTAGTATTCGAGGAGCGCCTTGGCGACGGTCTCGGCCGTGCCGACCAGCGCGGTCGAGTTGCCCGGCGCGCCGGTCGCCGCCGCGAGCGCCGTCCACAGGCAGGTATCGTGTACCTCGGCCTCGGCCGCCGCGCGCAGCAGGCGCAGCGAGCCGACATTCTGCCGCTGCGGCGGGGTGGGGCGCGCGGCTCGCGCCCGTTCAAGGATGTCGCGCGCCCGGTCCCAGGCTTCGCCCTCGGTCGCGCCGAGGATCGGCCGGGTCGACAGGCTGAAGGTCGGTGCGCGGCCGGCCGCTGACGCCGCGCGTTGCACCCGGCCCATGAACAGCGCGGTGTCGCGTAGCGGCTCGCCCCACAGCATGAAGACATCGACATGCGGTGCCAGCGCCGCGATCGCCGCGTCCGACCCGCCGCCGCCATAGACCGGAATGTGCGGTTGCTGGCGGCAGCGCACCTCCGAATACGTGCCGCGCGTCTTGTAGAACTCGCCGTCGTGGTCGAACGGTTCCGGCTCGGTCCAGGTGCGGCGCAGCAGCGCGACGTATTCCGAGGTGCGGCGGTAGCGGGTCGCGGCGTCGGTCCAGTCGCCGTCCTTCGCCTGGTCGGCGTCGCTGCCGCCGGTGATGATGTGCACCGCCAGCCGCCCATCGCAGAGCTGGTCTAAGGTCGCCAGCTTGCGCGCGGCGAGC
>JASHUW010000070.1 GCA_030039815.1 Alphaproteobacteria bacterium | reverse complement strand
TCGCCGGTCTTCGTCACGGTGATGAAATCGCCGCCGAGAAAGACGCCGCCGACTTCGGACAGGCCGAACAGCCGCTCGGCGAGCGGCGACCGCGCGGCGGCGGAGGTCGCGTCGGTGAAGTTCGCGGTGCCGGTCTCCATCACCGCGCATCCCGGCAGGAATTTCAGCGTGGCCGGGTTCGGCGTCTGCTCGGTCTGGATGAACATCGAAACGGCTCCGTGAACGTGTGGGGCGGCCAATCGCCTATAGGATGGGGATGTTCGCTGCAAAATCCAAGCGCCGCGCTCAACTAATGCTCTGGCCGCAACAAGCCGGTGATGTCCTGCACCTCGCGCAGGATCGGGATCGCGATCGCCGAGGCACGCTCGGCGCCCTGATGCAGGATCGCGTCGATATGATCCATCTCAACCATCAAGCGCCGCATCTCGCCACCGATCTTGCCGAGCACCTCCACCGCCACCGCCGACAACTCCTCCTTGAAGGTCGAAAAGTTCTTGCCGGCAAACCGCGCCAGCGCCTGCTCGCGGGTTAAGTCGGCGAGCGCCGCGTAGATGCCCACGAGGTTGTCGGCCTCGGGCCGTTTTTCGAGCGCGGCGATGGTATCGGGCAGCGGCTCGGGGTCGGTCTTGGCGCGCCGCACCTTCAAGGCGATGGTGTCGGCGTCATCGGTCATGTTGAGCCGCGAATAATCCGAGGTGTCGGATTTCGACATCTTCTTGGTGCCGTCGCGCAGGCTCATGACGCGCGTCGCTTCGCCGAAAATCTGCGGCTCGGGCAGGGGGAAGAAGTCCCGCTCGTAGCGACGATTGAACGCGCCGGCGATGTCCCGCGCCAGTTCGACATGCTGCTTCTGGTCCTCGCCGACCGGCACGTGCGTCGCCTTGTAGCCGATGATGTCGGCGGCCATCAGCACCGGGTAGGCATAGAGGCCGAGCCCCGCCATCTCGCGCTGCTTGCCGGCCTTCTCCTTGAACTGCGTCATCCGGTTGAGCCAGCCGAGCGGCGTGAGGCACGACAGGATCCACGCCAGCTCGGAATGCGCGGTCACCATGCTCTGGTTGAAGATGATGCAATGCTCGGGGTCGACGCCCGCCGCGATATAAGCGGCGGTGACCTCGCGGGTCGCGGCGCGCAACTCGGCGGGGTCCTGCGGCACGGTCAGGGCGTGCAAATCGACGATGCAGAAGATGCACTCGTAATCGTGCTGCAAGGCGACCCAGTTGCGGATCGCGCCGAGATAGTTGCCGAGATGCAGATTGCCGGTCGGCTGGATGCCGGAGAAAATGCGGTTCATGGGTGCGTGGTTATCGTCCGGGGTGGCTGCGGGTCAAGCGGGTAGGCGGCGCAGCTCGCGCCAGTTGACGACACCCAGCAGCAAGATCAGCGCGAGGAACGCGGCGAGTCCGGCGGCGACCAGGCCCGCGAGCGCCGCGAGCCGCAACATCATTGCGCCGCCGGCGAGCGCCGGGTGGAGCGCCGCGCGCAGCGCCGCCAGCACCGCACCCATGCCGATCGTTGCCAGCGCGATGCGTGGCAGGTTGGCGCGTGCTCGGGTGTCCAAATGAAAGTGTTCGCGCCGCGCCAGCAGCGTCATGAGCAGTGTCGCCTGCAGCCAGCCGGCGACCGACAGTGCCGCCGCCACCCCGACATGTGCGAAGAAGCGCATCAGGATGACGGTCAGCAGCAGGTTTGTCGCGAGCGACGCCATCGCCACCTTGACCGGCGTCTTCGTGTCGTGCCGTGCGAAGAAGGCTGGCGCCAGCACCTTGACGAGCACGAAAGCCGGCAGTCCCACGGCATAGGAAATCAGCGCCGCGGCCGTAGCCGACGCCTCGGCTGGGCCGAACGCGCCGCGCTCGAACAGCACCGTTAGGATCGGCAGCGCCAGGATCGCCAGCGCCGTCGCTGCCGGCAGCGTCAGCAGCAGCGCGAGCTCCAGCCCCCGGTTCTGGGTCGCGATCGCCGCCGCCGTGTCGCCGCCGCGCACCGCGCGCGACAACGGCGGCAGGATCGCTGTCGCGACCGCGATCCCGACGACGCCGAGCGGCAGCTGGTTCAGCCGGTCGGCATAATAGAGATACGACACCGATCCGCCCGGGAGCAGCGAGGCGAGCGCGGTCGAGACCAAAAGATTGAGCTGCGTGACCCCGGCGCCGAGCACCCCGGGCCCCATGACCCTCAAGGTCTGCCGCACGCCTTTCGTCAGATGCGGCATACGCAACCTGAGTCCGACATCCGCCCCGCGGCAGGACAGCATCAGCCAGCAGAATTGTGCGACACCTGACAGGGTCAACGCCGCGGCGAGCAAGCGGCCGTCAGGCAAGTGCAGCGCCATCATCAGCAAGAGCCCGGCGATCAGGAAAAGATTGAGCAGCACTGGGGTCGCGGCGGCGGCCGCGAACCGGTCGACCGTATTGAGCAAACCGCCTTGCAGCGCGGTCAGCGAGATGAACAAGAGGTAGGGAAAGGTGATGCGCGTCAGATTGACGACGAGCTGAAACTTGGCCGGTTCCTGTTCGAAGCCGGGGGCGATGACGCGCATCACCCATGGCATGAAGATTTCGCCGAGGATGACGAACACGAGCAGCGCCGTGAACAGCACCGCAAACGCTTCCTCGGCAAATTCCTTGAGCGCCGGCTTGCCGCCATCGACCAGCGCCCGGTTGGCGAGTGGCACGAAGGCGGCGCTGAAGGCGCCCTCAGCAAATAGGCTGCGAAACAAATTGGGAAGTCGCTGCGCGACGAAGAACGCATCGGCGACCGGTCCGGCGCCGAGGATCGCCGCGGTCAGGATGTCGCGCGCGAATCCGAACAGACGGCTCACCATCGTCCAGGAGCCGACCGTGGCGACCGAGCGGAAGAGGGTCATGGGGCGGCGGTTTATCGGAAATCCCGCCTGCCGAAAACACCGGGGAAAAATCCGTCCGCTACGACGCAATTTGTCCTTGTCTTTTTTTTGTCACACAGAGTAGGCGTTGCGGCTTCCGATTCGGAGATCCGCGATGGCCGACATCAGAATGGGCGTCATCGGGTGCGGCGGCCGTATGGGCCGCATGCTGATCGCGGAGGTCGCCGCCGCGGAGGGCTGTGAGCTGTCGGGCGGCACGACCGCGCCGGGCAGCGCCACGGTCGGCAGCGATCTCGGCGAGCTGGCCGGGGTCGGTCCGATCGGGCTTGTCGCCGGCAGTGCCGCGGGTGAGCTGCTGCGCGAAAGCGACGTCGCGATCGAGTTCAGCGTTGCCGCGGCGACCGCGTCGCACGCAACGCTTGCGGCAGAGCTCGGCAAGCCACTCGTCATCGGCACCACTGGCCTCACGACGGCGGAGACCGCGGCGGTCGAGGAAGCCGCAAAGCGCATCCCGATCGTCTGGGCCGCCAATACCAGCCTCGGCATCAACCTGCTGCTCGGGCTCGTCGAGCAGGTCGCGGCGCGGCTTGGCCCCGACTGGGACATCGAGATCATGGAGATGCACCATCGCGGCAAGGCCGACGCGCCCTCAGGCACAGCGTTGGCGCTGGGCCACGCGGCGGCAGCGGGACGCGGCGTCGCGCTGGACCGTGTCGCGCAGCGCGGACGTGATGGCATCACCGGCGCTCGGCGCAGCGGCGATATCGGCTTTGCGTCGCTGCGCGGCGGCGATGCGGTCGGCGACCATCACGTGATTTTCGCCGGAGCGGGCGAGCGGCTCGAACTGTCGCATCGCGCCACCAACCGCGCGATCTACGCGAAAGGCGCCGTACGCGCGGCGCGCTGGGTGATCGATCAGAAGCCGGGGCTCTACGGAATGAAGGAAGTGCTGGGGCTATGACCGTCGAGCTTCACGCGCCGCAACATCGCCATCACCGCGAGCGCGGCCACGCGCGCATCTTTGCACACGACCATGCGCTCGATGGCCCATCCTGGCGCGACCTCGTCGGCGAGGGGCTGGCGATCCTGCGCGAGATGCGGCACACCGGCCGGCGAATCCATCTGGGGCCGGTGCCGCTCGGCGACGGCCATCCGGTGATCGTGCTCCCGGCCTTTCTGTGCTCGGATCACATGAGCCGCGGCTTGCGCGAATGGCTCAAGGCGCTCGGCTACGCGGTCGAGGGTTGGGGGCCGCGGGTCAATATCGGGCCGACTGCCAACGCCGTTGCCTCGGTCGATGCGATTCTCAGGCGCTGCACCGAAGCGCATGGCCGCAAGGCAAGTCTCGTCGGCTACAGCCTCGGCGGCGTGCTGGCGCGCGCGCTGGCGAGTGCCCATCCCGACCGCGTCCGGCGGGTCGTCACCGTGTGTAGCCCGTTCCGCTTGCCGACGGCCAGTCCACTGGAGCCCATCTATCGCGCGCTCGCACCGCTCCACAATGGCGAGCATTTGATGCTTGAGCGGCTGACGGCGCCGCCGCCAGTGCCGACGACGGCAATCTACAGCCCGCGCGACGGGGTCGTCGCCTGGAGAAGCTGCGTCGATGCCTCGGGACCGGAACGCGAAAACATCGCCGTCGACGGCCCGCATACGACGATGCTCGCCAACCCCCGGACGCTGCGCATCATCGCCGAGCGATTGGCGCTGCCCGAGCCCATTGGTTGAACCGGCTCAGCGCTGCGCCGGGTTGAGCGAGTCGCGCCAGCGCCGTAGCGCGTCGCGCAGCGTCGTCGCCACCTCCCGGCGCACCGGCGGCGGCAGGAAGGTGCCGATCGGCAGGGTCTTCCCGTGCGAGGCGAGAGATAGCCGGTTCGATTCGTCCGGGTGCTCCTCGAACACCACCCGCACCCAGAACGGCTGAAATCGCCACAGCCGCCGGTCGCCGCGAATGCCGACGCGCTCGACGGTCAATTCCTCGTCAGCAAGGCGCAGCGTCTCGCGCTGCCGGGCGCTGCGATACGATAGCCGGAAGGCGAGGTACACCAACCCGACATCGAGGCCGAAAAATCCCACGACAGGCCAGGCTCCCATCGACACGAAGACGATGCCGACGACGATGCTGATTCCTGCCAGCACCAGCATTAATGTGTTGAACCCGCGCGGTGGCAGGCTGCGATAGGGCAGCAGCACATGCTCGAAGAACACATCGCTAGGCGGGGCGGGGATGTCGGTCATTGCGCGCCTAGGATATAGGGGTTGATCTCGCTAACGCAAAAAAATGCGCTAAGCTCGCGCAATGCCCAAGAAATTCACGAAAGCCGAGATTGTCGAGTTCTATCGCCGGTTAGCCGAAAGCCGCCCGATCCCCCGCACCGAGCTCGAGTACATCAATCCGTTCACCCTTCTGGTGGCGGTCGTGCTGTCGGCGCAGGCGACCGATGTCGGGGTTAACAAGGCGACGCCGGCATTGTTCGCGCTGGCCGACACCCCGGCCAAGATGGTCGCGCTCGGCGTCGAGAAGGTGGAAAGCCTCATCCGCACGATCGGCCTCTATCGCACCAAGGCGAAGAACGTCATCGCGCTCAGTCGCATTCTTGTCGAGAAGCATCATGGCGAGGTGCCGCGCGAGCGCGAAGCGTTGGAAGCACTGCCGGGGGTCGGGCGAAAGACCGCCAACGTCGTGCTCAACGTCGCCTTCGAGGAGCCGACGATCGCGGTTGACACGCATATTTTCCGGGTCGGCAACCGCACCGGCATCGCGCCCGGCAAGACGCCGCACGCGGTGGAGATCGGCCTCGAAAAGGTGACGCCGTCGCAATACAAGCTGCATGCGCATCATTGGCTGATCCTGCATGGACGCCATGTGTGCAAGGCGCGCAAGCCCGATTGCCCGAGCTGCGTCGTCGCCTCGCTGTGCCGCTATGGCGCGAAGACCGTGCCCGATGCGCTGATCGCGGCGCAGGCCGCCGGGCCTTCGGCTAGGAAGCCGCCCGCGCGTTCGGCAGCTCGGCAATGACATCGCCCGCCGAGGGGGTCGACTGCACGTCGCCCGCAATCTGCCCGCCCAATTCGATCTCGATCTGGCCGTAGCGGATCGTCCCCGACACCACGCCGCCCGATCGAATAAGCAGGCGCTTGCGGACGATGAGGTTACCCTCGAACGTGCCGCGCACATCGGCGTTGTCGATCTCGGCGCTGCCCTTGAACAGCCCGGTCTCGGCGATGTCGACATCGCGGCAGTTTTGCAGATTCGCCTCGACGCTACCCTCGACGATCAGCGTGTCGCATGAGGCGATCTCGCCCGACAGCGAGATTTCGCGGCCGACCGTCAGTTGGCGCAGTCCCGCTTCACTGCGCCGCGGTGGGGTTGTCGTCACCGATGGCGGCGCGGTGGCAACCGGCGGCGGCGTGACCGGCGCCGGGATCGGCTCGGTTACCGTCCGGCGTGGCGGCTCGGCCGGCGGACGCGCCATCTCAGGGACCCGCGGCGGCACTGCGGCGGGCGTGCGGCCGGACTGGGTCACGGAGCCTGGCGACGACCCGATCGGCCGTGACGGCTTCATCGGGATGCCCAAATCGTCGGGCGCATCAGGCATTGTCCGATCCTCCGTATCCGATCTCTTGCGGCCGAACATGGATGCCGTACCCCATCATTGAGCTATCGGGATATTCAGGTGCGACCCAACCGCGCCGCAGCGCTTGTGGTGCGGAGCCGCCTTAAGCGCGGTCATCGCGAATTGCCCCGGCGGAAACCATATCCGTTGAATCAGCCGAAAACAAAAAGATTTATCCTCGCTGGCGCTAGGTAAACCGCTGATACCAACAGCTTAAGGCAGGCCTCAACCAGGCTCGCAATCCTGCCTCGTCCGACGCCCCGCCGAATCGGTGTTGTGGCGGGCGTGCTTGCCGCCGGCACGAAGCTCCTTATACTGCGCGCGCCTCCCTCCCGCATCGAATTCACAGGGGACTGAATGAGCGCGGCCACTATCGATGTCGCCGGCATCGGCAATGCGATTGTCGACGTCATTGCTCATGCCGACGAGACGTTTCTCGCCGCCGAGGGCATGGCGAAGGGCGCGATGACGCTGATCGACGCGGCGCGCGCCAATCAGCTCTACAGTCACATGGGGCCGGGGATCGAAAGCTCGGGTGGCTCGGCTGGCAACACCATGGCGGGGATCGCCTCGCTGGGCGGCAGCGGCGCCTATATCGGCAAGGTGCGCGACGACGCGCTCGGGGCGATTTACCGCCACGACATCACCGCGATGGGGATTCGCTTCGACACCCCCGCCGCCTCGACCGGGCCAGCAACGGCGCGCTGCCTGATCCTCGTCACGTCCGACGGCCAGCGCACGATGGGCACCTATCTTGGCGCCTGCGTCGATCTCGGCCCCGAAGACATCGATCCGCGGGTCGTCGCCGCCGCGCAGATTACCTATCTCGAGGGTTATCTGTTCGATCCGCCGCGCGCGAAGGCGGCGTTTCGCCGGGCGTCGGCGGTCGCCCATGCTGCCGGCCGGATGGTTGCGCTCAGCCTTTCCGATCCGTTTTGCGTCGGCCGTCATCGAGATGACTTCCTGACGCTGATATCAGGCGACGTCGACATCCTCTTCGCGAATGAGGCGGAAATCTGCTCGCTCTATGAAACCGACGATTTCGACAAGGCCGCCGCCGCAGTGCGCGGCCACGTCAAGATCGCCGCGCTGACCCGCAGCGAAAAGGGCAGCATGCTGCTCGCCGACGGCCAGTCACATGCAGTGCCGGCGGCGCCGGTGGCGCGCGTTGTCGACACGACCGGCGCCGGCGATCTGTACGCGTCCGGGGTGCTGTACGGCTTGACCCGCGGCCTACCGCTTCCCACCTGTGGGGCGATTGGTAGCCTCTGCGCCGCCGAGATCATCAGCCATGTCGGCGCCCGGCCCGAGGCCGCGCTCGACAAACTCGTCGCCTCCGCCGGCCTGGTGCCCCAGGGTTGATGTAGGTGCCGTGCCCGAACGAGGCCTGTAAGCTCACGTGACCGAGAACATCCGTAACATCGCGATCATCGCGCATGTCGACCATGGCAAGACGACCCTGGTCGACCAGCTGCTGCGCCAGTCGGGCGTCTTCCGCGCCAACCAGCAGGTCGCAGAGCGCGCGCTCGATTCCAACGACCTCGAACGCGAGCGCGGTATCACCATCCTCGCCAAGTGCACCTCGCTGACCTGGGGGGACATCCGCATCAACATCGTCGACACGCCGGGCCACGCTGATTTCGGGGGCGAGGTCGAACGCATCCTCTCGATGGTGGATGGCGTCCTGGTACTGGTCGACGCGGCCGAAGGGCCGATGCCGCAGACCAAGTTCGTCGTTGCCAAGGCGCTGCGCCGGGGCCTCAGGCCGATCGTCGTCATCAACAAGGTCGATCGCCCGGATGCCCGGCCGGAAGCGGTGCACAACGAGATCTTCGACCTGTTCGCTTTGCTCGACGCCGACGAGCATCAGCTCGATTTCCCGACGTTGTTCGCTTCGGGCCGCGACGGCTGGGCGGTCGCGGCCATGGCCGACGAACGCAAGAACCTGGCGCCGCTCTTCGACCTAATCGTCTCTCACGTGCCGGCGCCGCGGGCCGACCCCGACCAGCCGTTCACGATGCTGGCGACGACGCTCGACTACGACCCCTATCTCGGCCGCGTGCTGACCGGGCTCATCCATTCGGGCGTTGCGCGCCTCAACATGCCGGTCAAGTCGCTGACCCGCGACGGCAAGCTGATCGAGCAGGCGCGCCTCACCAAGCTTTTGGCCTATCGCGGCCTTGAACGCATCGGAGTCGATGAGGCGTGCGCCGGCGACATCATCGCGGTCGCCGGGCTAGAGGAGACGACCGTCGCCGATACGCTCTGCGGGCCCGAGGTCACGGTCGCACTCGCGGCCGACCCGATCGATCCGCCGACCCTGGCGATGACCTTCTCCGTCAACGACAGCCCACTCGCCGGCCGTGACGGCACGAAGCTCACCTCGCGCGTCATTGCCGAGCGCCTCTACCGTGAGGCCGAGGGCAATGTCGCGATCCGTGTCAAGGAAAGCGCCGAGCGCGACGCCGTCGAGGTGTCGGGTCGCGGCGAATTGCAGCTCGGCGTGCTGATCGAGACGATGCGGCGCGAGGGGTTCGAATTGTCGATCTCGCGTCCGCGCGTACTGTTCAAGAACGAGAACGGCCAGCGCCTCGAACCGATCGAGGAGGTGTTCGTCGATGTCGATGAGGAGTTTTCTGGCGTCGTCGTCGAGAAGATGAGCCGGCGCAAGGCCGAGATGCAGGACATGCGCCCGTCGGGCGGCGGCAAGCTGCGCCTGACGTTCCTTGCGCCGACGCGCGGCCTCATCGGCTATCACGGCGAGTTCCTCACCGACACGCGCGGCTCGGGCGTGATGAGCCGCATCTTCCATGGCTACGTGCCCTATAAGGGCTCGGTCGAGGGCCGCGTCAACGGTGTCCTCATTTCGGTGGCGAGCGGCGCCGCGGTCGCCTATGCGCTGTGGAACCTCGAAGAGCGGGGCGCGATGTTCGTCAATCCGGGCGACCCGATCTATCCTGGCATGATCGTCGGCGCGCATAGCCGCGACAACGACCTCGACGTCAACCCGATGAAGGGGAAGCAGCTCACCAATATCCGCACCACGTCGAAGGACGAGGCGATCCGCCTCACGCCGCCTATGCAGATGAGCCTCGAAGAGGCGATCGCCTATATCGCCGACGACGAGTTGGTCGAGGTGACGCCGAAGGCGATCCGCTTGAGAAAACGCCTGCTCGACGCCAACGACCGCAAACGCGCGTCGCGGGCCGCGGCAGCGGAGTAGGGGCCAGCCTGCGACACCCGCCTTGTTTGCTGCTGACCGCCATGCTGATCGCTGCATTGTCATGGCCGCAGCCCGGCGCGGCGCAGGTCAGAGACGGAGACGCACTTCTCCAGGAATGCACAGCGACGATCGGCGCCTACATGGATTTCTGTTACGGCTATATCGATGCGGTCGCCGATTATCTGTTCGCGAAGCACGCGACGGGTGAGTTCACGGCTTGCGTTTCGAGGGTGCCCGACGACCCGCGGCTGCGCTTTGTTGTGGTCCAATACCTGCGCGATCATCCTGAGTTGCGGCAGCTGAGCGCGCCCGAACTCGTCGCCCGCGCGCTCTCCGAGAAATACCGCTGCCCGTAGCGCTTGAAGCGAGCGTTCCCGCGCCTTGGCGTCAAGCAACTCGCGTAAAGCGTTGATACTTGTTATCGTACCGTCCGATCCTGGCGCCTGATTGGACTACATAACGCGAGAATAGGCGAAGCCCGTGGAATACGTACGGCCCGCGCACGACGGGACCGCTCAATATAGACAAACTGTCTCAAGCATTTATCGCGCTGCGCTAAACGCGGAGAAGGCGTCAATTGCGCTAGCAGCCGTCGCAAATTATGTCGGTGCATCGAGCGTCGCCTATGTGCTTACCAATAAATTTACGGAACAGGCGATCATCTCCAGGGTGTGGGGAAATTTCGTCGGGAACCGCGCAGATTACTTAACTCACTATAGCAAAATTGATCCGTTTTTAGCGGCTCTGAAAAAGACGGAGCCCGGAAGATTGATATCGCTTTCAGATTGTCTGCCGCCAGCCCGTATGCGCCATGACGAATGGTACAATGATTATACCCTTAAGGGCGGCACTTGCGATCTATTCGGTAGCAAATTGCATGAGAGTTCGAGATACGTTGCTGTCATCGGACTTCATCACGCCATCGGTGAGGCCCACTCCAGCGCCACAGAAGCGAGGAGATTGCAAGCACTCATGGGGCCGCTGCGCGACGCGGCGCGCCTCCATGTCGAGCTCATTGACCTCGGCTACAGTTTTCCCATTGGACCGGGCGGGCTCGACCACTCCTCGGTAGGCGCGATTATCGTCAATGGTAAGGGTCAGATCGTCGAAACGAACCGGGCGGCTGAGCGGATTTTGCGAGCCGGCGATGGATTATTGGTCCGCTATGACCGGCTAAGCGCGAGCCGTGCTTTTGAGACGGCGAAGCTCGCCTCCCTGATCGCCGCCGCTGCGCCGAACGCGGGCGTCGCATCGGCCGGCTCCATGCTGATCGCACGCGGCCGCGGCCAATCCCCTCATGTCGCGAGGGTCGTTCCGGTCGACACTTGGCTGCCTGGCTACGACCTGCAGATGGCGATGGTCCTTGTATCTATCCCCAGTGAGAAACGCGTTTCTGAACATGAGCTGGCCCAACTCTACGGGCTGACGCCGGCTGAGAGCCGCATTGCTTTGGCGCTGGAGCGCGGCAAGCGGTTGACCGAGCTTGTCGCGGAGTTCGGCGTTCAGCTTTCCACCTTACGAACGCAGCTGAGTTCTGCCCTGAAAAAATGTGGGGTCGAGCGGCAGTCGGAGCTGGTCCGCCTCGTCACAAGCATTCCGGTTGCTCATCCGGCGCCGAACGAGACCGACCAAACGTAGCGGTAGTGTGGCACCTACCGCGGGCGTGTAAGCTCAAGCTCGGTAGTCGCGCGGCGGTAGTCTAGGATCGGGTCAGAACGGTCGCCCATGGCAAGCGATCAAACTGGCAGTCCTTCCGTCATTTGGGGGATCGATGGATGCGCTCTTCCGGAAACGGGAGGGCTGTAAGTGTATCAAATATATGTAAAAATTCATCAATATCAGAACAACGGCTGCGAGTTCCCCTATGGCTCGCATTCTATTGATCGATGACGAGGCGCGGTTCCGCTCTCTGCTGGCCGCGGGCCTGCGACGTGCCGGGCATCAGGCTACCACCGCCTGCGACGGCCTTGAAGCCGTTGTGAAGTTCCGCGTCGAAAGGTTCGACCTCGTGATAACCGACATTGTGATGCCGCGAATGGATGGGATTGAGACGATACGAGCCCTGCGTCAAACCGAAGTGACGGTTCCTATTATTGCCATGTCGGAAGTTACTTGTGGCGACAGAGGGCTTTACTTGAAAGCGGCTCTTGCCCTCGGCGCGGACGCGACACTCGAGAAACCGTTCAGTCTGGCAGAGTTGCAAAACCTCGTGCAGCAGGCGCTAGCCATCCCGACACGCGATCTCGCGACGTTGTGGTACCGCTAAGTTCGCCAGGCGGGTTCTCACGGGGGAAGGCAAAAATCTGTCTGACGTTTCCGCACTCACGGGAACGGGCGAAGATGCGCGGACAATATTTTGTTTTCGCTGCGTCGAATTTGACTTCCCGCTCCTCGTGCGTATAGTGCGCGCCCTTCCCGAGAACGCGGGCGAGAGCCCCGGCTGCCCGACAGGCGGCCCTATCGGGACAACAACAACGACAAACGGATACCGGAGAGATGAGCAGACGGACGGAGTCGAAGTACAAGATCAATCGCCGCCTCGGCGTCAATCTGTGGGGGCGCGCGAAGAGCCCCTTGAACCGCCGCGAATACGGGCCCGGCCAGCACGGCCAGCGGCGCAAGAAGCCGTCGGATTACGGCACCCAGCTTGCCGCGAAGCAGAAGCTCAAGGGCTATTACGCGAATATCGGCGAACGGCAGTTCCGCCGGCTCTATGAGGAAGCGGTGCGCCGCAAGGGCGATACCGGCGAGAACCTCATCGAGCTGTTGGAGCGCCGGCTCGACGCGGTGGTCTATCGCATGAAATTCGCGCCGACCCCGTTCGCCGCGCGTCAGCTGATCAATCACGGCCACGTATTGGTGAATGGCAAGCGCCTCAATATCGGCTCGGCGAAGCTCAAGGACGGCGATACCGTCGAATTACGCCAGAAGGCCAAGGAGATGGCGCTGGTGCTCGAAGCGTCGCAGTCGAGCGAGCGTGACGTGCCCGACTACGTCGAGGTTGACCACGAGCGCATGCGCGGCCGCTTCGTCCGCGCGCCGAAGCTTGCCGATGTGCCCTATCCGGTGACGATGGAACCGAACCTCGTCGTCGAGTTCTATTCGCGCTAGTTTTCAGTCGGCCTCGACAACTATTCGCTTCCCCCCGGCCTGACCCGGGGGGTTACGAATAGTCTCCACTTATTCGTGGATGGCCGGATCACCCCGGACCTGCTCCGGAGCCGGCCACGGCGATAAAATTCGATGGCGCGAAGTCCTTGGCGCCCAGGGGGTTGCGATGTTGTGGTTGCACCTCTCAATCATCTTTTTGCTGATCCTGCTGAACGGCTTCTTCGCCATGGCGGAGATCGCGCTGGTGTCGGCGCGGCCGGCGCGGCTGCAACCGATGGCCAATGAAGGCCGCGCCGGGGCGAAGGCGGCGCTCGAGCTGAAGGCCGATCCGTCGCGCCTTTTGGCCACGGTGCAGATCGGCGTCACGGTGATCGCGATTCTCTCGGGCACGTTCGGCCAGGACACGCTTGGCGAGCCGCTGGAGGCCTATTTCGCCGGACTTCCCGGCATCGCCGACTATGCTCACGTCGCGGCGATGGCGGTCGTGGTGATCGGCATCGCCTATTTCTCGCTGATCCTTGGCGAGCTAGTGCCGAAGCGGATCGCGCTCGGCGATGCCGAAGGCATAGCCAGCGCGTTGGCGCGGCTCATGCGCCGGTTGGCGCTGTTCGGCGCGCCGATCGAATGGCTGTTGAGCGCGACGGCGGATCTCATCCTCAAGCTCATCCCGGTGCGCGGCGAGCCGTCGGCGGTCACCGACGAGGAAATCGGCTTTCTGCTGCGCGAGGGGGTCGCGGCGGGACATATTCCGCTGGCCGAGACGGCGATCGTCGAGATGGCGCTGCGGCTGGGCGACCGGCGCGTCAGCGCGGTGATGACGCCGCGTACGCAGATCGAGTTTCTCGATCTCGACGATCCCCTCGACGAGATCCGCCGCCATATCCGCGAAAGCGCGTTTTCGCGTTTTCCGGTGGTCCAGGGCGGCACGCATCAGCTAGTCGGCATCGTCCAGGTGAAGCACCTGCTCGATGAGGTGCTCAGCGAGGAGCCGTTCGACGTGCGCAAGGCGCTGCGCACGCCGCTCTTCCTGCCGAACACGGTGACCGTTCTGCGTGCGCTCGAGGTGTTCAAGACAACGGGCGAGGCGCTTGCGCTCGTTGTCGACGAATACGGCGACCTGGAAGGCCTGGTGACCTTACATGACATCCTGCAGGCGTTGGTCGGCGAGCTGCCTGGCGGCGACTCCGATCCGCGGGTCGTGCACCGCGAGGATGGCAGCTGGCTGTTCGACGGCATGGTCACGCTCGACGAGGTCAAGCAGGCGCTGCGCGTCGCACGCCTGCCGGGCGAGGATGCCGATTTCCACACGCTCGGCGGCTATCT